>JAOPYB010000449.1 GCA_025964835.1 Nocardioides sp.
CTCAACGCGGCCACGGGCGAGTACGTCGACATGATCGCCGAGGGCATCATCGACCCGGCGAAGGTGACGCGCTCTGCCCTGCAGAACGCTGCCTCCATCGCGGCGCTCTTCCTCACCACCGAGGTCGTCGTCGCCGACAAGCCCGAGAAGGCCGCCCCGATGGGCGACCCGTCGGGTGGCATGGGCGGCATGGACTTTTGAGCACCCACTGTCCGGGCGAAGCCCGGACAGTGACCAGGTGCCAGGTCGAGTGGCGTCGGCTCGGCCCGGACGAAGTCCGGGCCGTGCGACGCGTATCGAGACCAGGTCCAGTACCCGGTAGCAGCCCAGATCTGGTCGGCGGGTCTCGCCACCTGCCGGTCTGAGCGAACGGCCCCGGTCCTCGGACCGGGGCCGTTCGTGCATTTCCGGGTGGCCGCACCGACAGGACCGGGCGGTTGCCGGACATGTGAAAGCGTGGGGACCGTGGACGCGCAGACGAGGCGGGACCGGTTCGAGTCGCTCGCGCCCGGACTGATCGAGCCGCTGCGACGGTTCCTGGCCCGGCGCACGGACGCCGCGACCGCCGACGACGTGCTCGCCGACACCCTGCTCGTCTGCTGGCGCCGGCTCGACGAGCTGCCGGAGGAGCCGCTGCCCTGGGCGTACGGCGTCGCGCGGAACTGCCTCGCCAACGCCGAGCGCGGCGCCCGCCGCCAGCAGCGGCTGGCGGCCAGGATCGCCGTCGTCGACCCGCCCCGCGAGGCGCTGCCCGAGCCGGGGCCGGGCGAGGACGACCTGGCCGAGGCTCTCGCGCGCCTCCGGCCGGACGACGCCGAGCTGCTGCGCCTGTGGGCCTGGGAGCAGCTCACGCCGGCCGAGATCGCGACCGTCCTCGACATCACGTCGAACGCCGCCAGTATTCGGCTGCACCGGGCCCGGGAGAAGCTCAGGGGCCAGCTGCGAAAGACCGGGGGCGCATCCGGACATGAGGAGTCGAGAGAGGGGAGGACGACATGACCGACGCGACGGACGACCGTGACGACGAGCTGCTGGCTCGCCTGTGGTCGGTCGACCCTGCCTCCTCCCTGCCCCCGGCCGACCCCGCGTGGGTGGCCCGACTCCTGGAGGACACCATGACCGACGTCGAGCGCGAGGGCGAGACCGTGCCGACCCGGGAGACCGGGACGCACGGCCGCAACCCCCTGACCTGGCTGGTGGCCGCCGCGGCCGTCCTGATCATCGCCGGGGTGGGTGCGTTCGGGCTCCTGGCCCACGACTCCGGCGACAAGGTGCCGGGCGCCGGCAGCGATCCCGTCCACACCGTCACCCACCTGAGCGCCGCTCCGGGCGGGTCCAGCGGCAAGTGCATGGTGCCGAACGCCGACCTGCTCGGCACCCAGACCCTGGCCTTCGCGGGCACCGTCCAGGAGATCACCGGCGGGGTGGTCACCCTGGTGCCGACGCACTTCTACGCCGGCGACGTCACCGACGTCGTCGAGATCGAGGTGCCGTCCGCCGACATGCACGCGCTCGTGGGCGCGGTGCAGTTCGAGGACGGCGGCCGCTACCTCGTCTCCGCGACCGGCGGCCGGGTCACGGTCTGTGGCTTCAGCGGGCCGGTCACTCCCGAGCTGACCACCCTCTACGAGCAGGCCTTCCCCACCTGACCGGGGCCCGGGTGCGAGGCTGGCCGCATGACCGTCCAGGGAATCCTGCTCGCCGCAGGCGCCGGCAGCCGCATGGGCATGCCGAAGGCCCTCGTCCGCGACGACTCGGGGGAGCCCTGGCTGGTCCGGGGCGTCCGCGCCCTCGCCGAGGGCGGCTGTGACGCGGTGACGGTGGTCCTCGGGGCGTCCGCCGCCGAGGCTGCGGGGCTCCTCGTGGGCACGGGCGCGACCTACGTCCTCGCCACCGACTGGGCCGACGGGATGGCCGCGTCGTTGCGTGCCGGGCTCGCCTCGGTCGCCGACACCGATGCCGAGGCTGCCGTCGTCTCGCTCGTCGACCTACCCGACGTCGGGCCCGACGTGGTCCGGCGGGTCGCAGATCTCGGGACCGACCGCGGGACGCTGGCGCGGGCGTCGTACGACGGCACGCCGGGCCACCCGGTCCTCCTCGGCCGCGACCACTGGCACGGTGTCCTGGAGACCGCGACCGGTGACCGGGGGGCCCGCGACTACCTCGCCACGCACCCGGTCTTCCTCGTCGAGTGCGGTGACCTCGCCACCGGGGTCGACGTCGACCGTTGAGTGGGGCCTCGCGCACGCTTGAGTTGGGCCTCGTACGCGCCCCAGGCCCAGCTCGAGCGGGCAGCGAGCCCAGCTCAACGGGTGTGCGCCAACCATCGGCCAACACGGTGCCCCGTAGCCTTGAGGGCATGGAGCTGCAGTCCACCGCCGATGTTGCCGCGCGCCTCGGCGCGACCGGGTACCTCTGCGACGAGGCGCTGTCGACCGTCGCGTACCTCGCGATGAAGATGCAGCGCCCGCTGCTGCTCGAGGGCGAGCCCGGCACGGGCAAGACCGCGCTGGCCGAGGCGCTGGCCGAGAGCCTCGACCTGCCGCTCGTGCGGCTCCAGTGCTACGAGGGCATCGACGCCACGCAGGCGCTCTACGACTGGGACTTCCCGCGCCAGATCC
>JAOPYB010000031.1 GCA_025964835.1 Nocardioides sp.
GCACGACGCTGGAGCCGCGACTGATCCACGCCCTCGGCCTGGTCAAGGGCGCCGCCGCCCGCGTCAACGGCGAGCTCGAGATCATCGGTGCCGAGCGGGCAGCGGCGATCCAGGACGCCGCCGCGGCCGTGGCCGCGGGCGAGCACGACGCGGAGTTCCCGCTGGACGTCTTCCAGACCGGCTCCGGCACCAGCTCCAACATGAACGCCAACGAGGTGATCGCCTCGCTGGCCGGCCGGGCCGGCGTCGAGGTGCACCCGAACGACCACGTGAACGCGAGCCAGTCGAGCAACGACACGTTCCCGACCGCGATCCACGTCGCCGCGACGCTCGCGGTCGTCCAGGACCTGCTGCCGGCGCTCGGCACGCTCGAGGCCAGCCTGTCCCGCAAGGCCGATGAGTTCGCGGGTCTGGTGAAGTCCGGGCGCACCCACCTGATGGACGCCACGCCGGTGATGCTCGGCCAGGAGTTCGGCGGGTACGCCGCCACGCTCGCCTACGCCGCCGAGCGGCTCGAGGCGGTCCTCCCCCGGGTCCGCGAGCTGCCCCTCGGTGGCACCGCCGTCGGCACCGGCATCAACACCCCGGCGGGTTTCGCCGAGCGGGTGATCGGCGTGCTGGGCGAGCTCTCGGGTGAGCGCTTCACCGAGGCCCGCAACCACTTCGAGGCCCAGGGCACCCGCGACTCGCTGGTCGAGCTCAGCGGCGTGCTCCGCACCATCGCGGTCGGCCTGACCAAGATCTGCAACGACCTGCGCTGGATGTCGTCGGGACCGACGACCGGCCTCGCCGAGATCCACCTGCCCGACCTCCAGCCGGGTTCGAGCATCATGCCCGGCAAGGTCAACCCGGTCCTTCCCGAGGCCACGCTCATGGTCTGCGCCCAGGTGATCGGCAACGACACCGCGGTGACCGTCGCCGGCGCGAGCGGCAGCTTCGAGCTGAACGTCGCGATGCCGGTGATCGCGCGCAACCTGCTCGAGTCGATCCGGCTGCTCTCGACCTCGACGGTGCTCCTCGGCGAGCGCTGCGTGGACGGCGTCACCGCCGACGCCGACCGGATGCGCCAGTACGCCGCGTCCTCGCCCTCGGTGGTCACCCCCCTGAACAAGTACGTCGGCTACGAGAACGCGGCGAAGATCGCCAAGCAGGCCCTCGCCGAGGGCACGACGATCCGCGAGACGGTCCTCGCGCTGGGCTACGTGGACCGCGGCGAGCTCACCGAGGAGCAGCTCGACGAGGCGCTCGACCTGGCGGGGATGACGCACCCGTGAGCGTCGACGCGGAGGACTCGCGGGTCTCGATACGCTCGCTGACGCTCGCTACTCGACCGACGAGCAATCGGTGGTCGAGCAGGTCGCGCTAGCAACCGTATCGAGACCCGGCTCAGTAGAAGCCGTGGCCGGACTTGAAGCTCATCGCGCTGCACGGCGAGCCGTAGCGGTCGCGGATGTAGCCGAGGCCCCAGCGGATCTGGGTGACCGGGTTGGTCGCCCAGTCGGCGCCGGCGGAGGCCATCTTGGAGCCGGGCAGCGCCTGCGGGATGCCGTAGGCCGATGACGAGGGGTTGTCCGCGTCGACGCGCCAGCCGCTCTCGCCCATGTAGAGGGAGTCGAGGCAGGAGAACTGGTCCTGCGAGAAGCCGAACTCCGCGAGCAGGGCCCGGGCGATCGTGCGGGGGTCGTCCTGGGAGCTGTCCTCGGTGCGCGTGATGGCGGGGCCGTCGGACTGCGTGAGCGCTGCTTCCTTCGCCGGGTCGGCCGCCTCGCGGCGGTCCTGCGACCGGGAGACGACCGGGGCCCGATCGGGGACCGACCCGGTGGTCAGCGGCTTGACGGCCGTCGCACTCAGCCCGCTCGCGGCGGCGCTGATGCTCCCCGGGGCGCTCAGCACCCCGCCCGACACGGCGGCACCGGTCGCGGCGACGGCCACCGAGGAGAGGATCAGCGTGGTGCGCAGGGCCTTCTTGGGGGCCTCGACCGCGATCGACGGCGCGGCGACGTCACGGTGCTTCGGGACATACCGGGAACGCTTGGGCACAGGGGGAACTCACGGGTAGACGACTCGGGACGATCCTCGCAGCCCGGCCACTTCACCCACGCAGGTCACGAAACGATCACGGCCCACCCTGCATGAGTCGGTGGGTCGTTGCAAACCGAACGAGCGGATTGGTGGCGCGAGTCTCGTCACAGCCACCTCTGCAGCCACACGTGTCTCACGAAGCCCACCGGCCCCGCCCGGCGGACGCCGCGCGAGCCGGTCGCCCGGCGGCAACCGGCTCGTGCGGCGTCGCTGGACTCAGAGCGAGACGTTCTCCAGCATCTCGGTGACCAGCGCCGCGATCGGGGAGCGCTCGGAGCGGGTCAACGTGACGTGCGCGAACAGCGGGTGCCCCTTGAGCTTCTCGATCACCGCGACCACACCGTCATGGCGTCCGACCCGCAGGTTGTCGCGCTGGGCGACGTCGTGCGTGAGGACCACCTTGGAGTTGGCACCGATCCGCGAGAGCACGGTCAGCAGGACGTTGCGCTCGAGCGACTGGGCCTCGTCGACGATCACGAAGGCGTCGTGCAGGGAGCGGCCGCGGATGTGGGTCAGCGGCAGCACCTCGAGCATCCCGC
>JAOPYB010000192.1 GCA_025964835.1 Nocardioides sp.
CTCGGACACCCTCGCCGAGGGTCAGGTCCGCGGTGCCCGACAGGCGGTGGAAGGCGTAGAGGTGGCCGCGGGCGACCTCGATCGCCTCGAGGGCCTCCGACACCTTGCCGAGGGCGTCCACGGTCGCGTCGTCGACGCCCTCGGGCCGTCGGTGGTCGGGGCTGGGCCGGTCGTCGCTCATCTGGGCAGGCTAGCCGTGGGGGAGTGGGGTGGCGTCCTCCGCACGGGTGAGGCGCCGGCTCGAGGCGGCCCCCTACGGTGGCGAGATGAGCAACGAAGAGCTGGAAGCGATCCAGGCCGTCGTCGACCGCGTCACCTCCTGGCAGGACGGCGCCACGGAGGGCACGGTGGACACCGAGCTGCGCGAGGGGTTCGCGAAGGCCGGTGTGAACGTCACCGACGAGGACGTGCGCAGGCTCGCCGACGCCATCGAGTCCGAACACGGCGCGGTGTCCGCGGTCGACGTCCTGTCCTGACGCGCTGTCCTGACGCGCTGGCCTGACACGCTGGCCTGACACGCTGGGGGCGTGAGCCTCCTCGACGACCTCGGCCGGGTCTGGCACGACGCGGTCGGGACCCAGCCCCCGCCGGAGCTGGTTGCGGTCTGGGCGACCGGCCTGCTGGCGCTGGGCCTGGTCCTCGTCCCGACCACCTGGCGGGTGAGCAGGCACGTCGTGACCATCGCCCACGAGGGAGCCCACGGCGTCGCCGCGCTGCTCAGCGGCCGCCGCCTCTCCGGGATCCGGTTGCACTCCGACACCTCCGGGCTCACGGTGTCCCGCGGACGGCCCACCGGCCCCGGGATGGTGGCCACGGCCGCGGCGGGCTACGTGGGGCCGGGGCTGCTCGGGCTGGGCGCCGCCTGGCTGCTGCACGAACGGCACGCCCTCGCCGTCCTGTGGCTCGCGGTGCTTCTGCTGGGGCTGCTGCTCCTGCAGATCCGCAACTTCTACGGCCTGTACGCCGTGCTGGTCGCCGGGCTCGCTGTCTTCGCGGTCTCGTGGTGGGCGAGCGAGCAGGTGCAGTCGCTGGTGGCGTACGCCGGGACCTGGTTCCTGCTGCTCGCCGCGCCCCGTCCGGTCCTGGAGCTGCAGGGCCAGCGACGGCGCGGTCGGGCCCGCACGTCCGATGCCGACACCCTGGCGCGGCTGACGCCCCTGCCGGGTCTGGTGTGGGTCGGCTTCTTCCTCGCGGTCACTCTCGGCTGCCTGGCGCTCGGCGCCGGCTGGCTGGTCGCACGCGCGGCCTGACTCAGGTCGGGATCTGCACGGCGAGGGCGACGACGTCGTCGGAGCCGCTGCCGAAGTGCATGCTGATCGAGTCGACGACGGCCTGGGGGCCCCGCTCGTGCTCCTCGGCGAGCAGGTCGCCGAGCTCGTCCATCTGGTCGTCGAGGTGGAGACCGGGCACCTCGATCACACCGTCGGAGTAGAGCAGCACGGTGGACCCGGACGGGAGCTCGATCGTGGAGTCGCCGCGCGCCACGTCGTAGACGTCGCGGTAGCCGAAGAGCATGCCCTGGTCCTCGGCGGAGAGCTCGAGGCGGCGCACCGTCCCGTCGGCGAGCGCGACCAGCGGGGGCGGGTGGCCGGCCGAGGTCCAGGTCATCGACCAGGCACCGGTCGACGCGGAGCGCTGGAGGAACGCGAGCACGGCGCTGCCGCGGGCCTCGATGTCCAGGGCCGCGCACGCGCGCTCGAAGTGGGTGAACACGTCGGCCGGCCCGCGACCGGGGCGGTCGAACGCGGCCTGGCGCAGCATCGCCCGCGCCTGGCCCATCACGGCTGCGGCGGGGATGTCGTGGCCGATGACGTCACCGACCGTCACCGCGACGACCAGGTCGTGCTCGACGTCGCCGGGCACCGGGGGCAGCACGATCGCGTCGTACCAGTCGCCGCCCACCCACTCGTCCGCCGTGGCGGGGACGTAGCAGGCCGCCATCGGCAGCTGCGGCACGTCCGGAAGGGTGGTCAGCATCGCGGCCTGGAGCTGGTGGGCGACGCCGATCCGACGCTCGATCAGCTGGGCCCGCTCGAGCGCCTGGGCGACGTACGACGCGAGCGCGCTCGACATCGTGTGCTCCTGCGCGTCGAGCTGGCGGGGGATCGACCACAGCATCTCGAGGACGCCGAGCGGCCCGCCCGAGCCCAGGACGGGGACGCAGACGACGGCACGGACGCCGTCGTCGGCGTGGTGCGCGCGCAGGGCGGCGAGGTCGTCGACGGGATCCTCGTCGAGGGTGTCGTCGTGCAGGTCGGCGTGGCAGACCAGGGTGCGACGTCGCGCGGACTGCAGGACGGCGGGGGAGAGGGGAGCGGCGCCCTCGAAGTCGGCGGTGAGGTGCAGGTGCACGGCGGCGAAGCCGGGGATGCCGTCGACCAGGCGCTCGAGGCGCGCCCGGAGCCCGGGCTCGGTGCGGGTCTCGTTGAGCGACTCGGCGATGGACAGCATCCGGCGCGATCGGCTGATCTCGATCTGGAGCCGTTCCTCGACGCGGTCGCGGTGCTCGCGCTCGCGTCGGGCGTCGAGGCGCGAGAGCCTCAGCCGCAGCTCGTTGCGGCAGTCGCGGGCGAGGTCCTCGAGGAGGCGCAGCTCCGCGGCCGTCCAGTGGCGGGGCACGACGTCGATGGCGCACAGGGAGCCGAGCACCTGCCCGGCGTCGTCGGTGAGCGGGAAGCCGGCGTACGCGGCGACGCCGAGCTCGCTCACGGCCAGGTTGTCGCTGACCAGCGGCACCTCGCGGGCGTCGGAGATGATCAGCGGCTCGGCCGTGGTGACGACGTGCTGGCAGAACGAGTGGGTCAGGGGAGTGGCCCGGAGCCCGGCCCACGGCTCGGGCAGGCCGCACATCCCGGGGAACACCTGCTGGTCCGCGGTCACCAGCGAGACCAGCGCGACGGGGACGCCGAGCTGGTCGCGGACCCGTTCGGCGTACCGCTCCATGTCGGGATCGGACGCCCGGGTCAGTCCGAGCTCGCGCAGCGCGGCGGCGCGGCCGGGGTCCGAGAGAGATGTCATCGGCAAAAACGCTACCCGGCCCGGAGGTTCCGCGACACCGAACGCGCGCATGGGGGCCTGACTAGGCTCGTGGGATGCGACTCGGAATCCACTATGCGAGCTTCAGCCACCCCGGCGGACCCGAGGCCATCGCGCCGCGGCTCGCCCAGACCGCGCGGGTGGCCGACCAGGGCGGCGCCGCGATGTTCACCGTGATGGACCACTGGTTCCAGATGGAGAACCTCGGGGGACCGGCGGAGCCGATGCTCGAGGGCTACACGACCCTGGGCTACCTCGCGGGCGTCACGGAGCGGCTGCGGCTGAGCCTGCTGGTGACCGGCACGACGTACCGCCATCCGGGGCTGCTCGCCAAGATCGTCACGACGCTCGACGTGCTGTCCGGTGGCCGGGCGATGCTCGGCATCGGCGCGGCCTGGTACGACCGCGAGCACCGCGGCCTCGGGGTGCCGTTCCCGGCGATGTCCGAGCGCTTCGAGCGGCTGGAGGAGACGCTGCGGATCTGCCGGCAGATGTGGAGCGACGACGACGGCGCGTTCGAGGGGGAGCACTACCGGCTCGCCGAGACCGTCTGCGTGCCCGCGCCGCTCCAGCAGCCGCGGCCGCCGATCATGATCGGCGGCAGCGGCGAGCGGAAGACGCTCCGGCTGGTGGCGCGGTACGCCGACGCCTGCAACCTCTTCGGCGAGGGCCCCGAGGTGGTCGCCCACAAGCTCGAGGTCCTGGAGCGGCACTGTGCCGACGTCGGCCGCGACGTGGCCGAGATCGAGAAGACGATGATCTTCGCCAGCGACCCGCTGGCCGACGTCGACGGCTTCCTGCGCCAGATGACCGAGTACGCCGCGGTCGGCATCGGCCTCGTCACGATGATGCCCGCCGGCGACGACCCGGTCGCGTGGACGACACGCGTCTGCGAGGAAGTGCTGCCGAGGCTCGGGGAGATCTGAAGCAGCCGTCGACAGCTCTGGTACAGAGTGGTACCACGCGGTACCATTGCTCATGGCGATGAACCTGCGGCTGACGGACGATGAGAGTGCCGCGCTGCGCGAGACGGCCGAACGTGAGGGGCGTTCCATGCAGGAGGTCGCCCGGGCGGCGATCGTGTCGTACACCTCGAGCCGCACCAGGCGTCGTGACGACCTGCTCCGCGACATCCTGGCGGAGCGGGCAGACGTCCTCGACCGGCTCGGCAAGGCGTGAGCTCCGACCGGCCGCAGCCGTCACGGGTGGACTTCCTCGACCTCGATGACCTCTACGTCGTCATCGAGCGGGCGCTGGGGACCCGCCATGCCGTTCGCGACGCAGGCCTCCTGGAGGCGGCGGTCGCCCGACCACGGGCGAGCCTGTTCGGGGTGGACGAGGTCTATCCGGGACTGGCCGGCAAGGCTGCGGCCCTGCTGCACTCACTGGTGACGACCCACCCGCTGGTGGACGGCAACAAGCGGGTGGGTCTGACGGCGATGCTGCTGTTCTACGGCCTCAACGGGTGTCGCCTGGAGGCAACCGACGACCAGCTGTTCGACCTGGTGATGGCGGTCGCGGACGGCACGCTGAGTGAGGTCGCCGAGATCGCCGGCGTGCTGCAGCCCTGGGAGCGGCTCCGGTAGGCCGTCCTGTGTCGCGGGAGAACAGTTCAGGGGGACGAATGTCATCGAAAACGGGGGAAGTGCCCCGTTCAGGCTTCGTTTGCCCCCGGATCTGTTCCGGGTGGCCGGCGTCGGTCAGGGTGTCGAGGTCTAGCAGCCGGACGTTGCCCGGGTCCTGGTTGGCCGCGAGTGACCAGATCGTCGTGTCGTGGGCGGCGCCGGGCAGCCGCACGTCGGTCTCGCCGGCGACGTGGAAGTGGCCGCGGGCCAGCAGCAGCGGTCGGACCCCGACCACCGCCCGCGTGAGCTTCTCGATGCCGTCCCGGGCGTAGGCGAGGATGGACTCCGGCCAGCCCCAGGGATTCGTCCGGATGGTGTCGGCGACGGGCCCGGTGCAGTAGGGGCGGAGGTGGAGCACCTCGCAGGCGCTGATGGCATCGGCCTACGTCGTGACTGTGGCCGTCACTGCCACAGCGGGATTCGTCGGCGAATCGACTCCTGTGATCTTGCTGGCAGCACTGCTATCGCTGCCAGCAAGCGTGATCGCCCTACCGGCGTACTACGTGGCCTGCGGACTCCTGGCTCTTGTACCCGGTGCCGATCCGTCCGCGAGTTCCTCAAGCTCGAGATTCTGCGGACATGGCGCCGACTGCACCACCGGCGAGCTGGCTGCCTGGTTCCAGGTCACCACAGCCGCCCTTGGCATCCTCGCGTTGACCTGCGCAGCGCTTCTGAACGTGCTCGGCCTCCGTGTGGCTGCTGGTCGCCGCCGCCGGGGAGTGGGTGGTGTCATCCGATGCAAGACGGAGACTAGTTGACATAATGTCAGTTATCGGCGATACGGCAGGAACACTCTCATGCCGATGAGCGGATGTCAGGCGCGGTAGTCCTCGGACTCCCAGCGACCCAGGCGGCCCAGTCGCTCGCCGACCTCGGCACCTGACTCCGCTTGGACGTCCTGGACCCTGGCAGAGAGCCACCTCTCAAAGCACCCGGGCGTCGAAGTCATCGAAGTTCACGACCAGATGGTGTCGTGCGTTGTAGATCCCGCCGACCTCGCGACACGCCCGGGCCAGCCACTCCGCTGAGCAGACGGTGATGTCGAAGGACTCTTCACCGGGTGCGTCAGGAGGATCGACGATCATGCGGGCGAGCAACGAGAACTCGGCGGGATCGCTGGGAACTGTCGCAGGATCGGGCTCAAGATTGAGGCTCTTCAACACGGCTCGCATGGGGCAGATACTGCCGCACGCAACGTCCTCACATGGTCTACGACAGGACGAGCACCACTGTTGCCACGACGATCGCAACGACCGCGGTGACCAGGGCGGTGGTTCCCATCGCGCGGGTGCGCTCGTCCCCTCGTGCAATCAGGCCCAGCGGTACGGCGAGCGCGGCGGTCAGGTAGGCGAGCGGGCTGAGGAAGTAGGTCACGGCGAGGAGCGCGCTCAGCACGGCAAACCCGAGCGCCAGGGCGCCGAGCGGACGAATGTCAGGCTCCGACTGGTTCACCGGGTGGGGGCTCGCA
>JAOPYB010000212.1 GCA_025964835.1 Nocardioides sp.
GTCGTCACCTTGTCGATCTCGATGACGTCGCCCACGGCAACCTTCTGCTGCTTGGCGCCAGCGCGCACGATCGCGTACACCGCGGTCTCCTTCGTCGGTCTTGCGTTCAGGTCCAGGTCTGGGACCCTCGCACACGCTCCGGACGACCGCGAGGTCGTACGACGGGGTGGAAGAGCCACACAGGGAGGGGCGCACCGGAGCGCGCACCGAGAATCAATACTACGGATCGGGCGCCCCCACCGCAAAACGGCACCGGCGGGGCAGCCCACTCCCCTAGCGCTTGCGGGAGCCCTTCTTCTTCACGGGCACGTGCTCGACGTGGTGGTCGTCCACGAGCGGGTCGTCGCCGGCGTCGGGCTCGGCCGAGCCGGCCTCCGACACGGTCGCGCCGGATCCTGCGGTCGGCGGGCCCGCGGGGCGGGTCGCGCTGCGCCCACGGGTCCGGGTGACGACCCGGGGCGGCTCGGCGGCCACCGGAGCTGCGACGGCCTCCGGAGCGGCCACCGGGGGCGCCTCCGGCGGCGCCTCGGCGGGCACCTCGACCGGCGACGCGGCCTCGGGGGCCGTCGTGGTGGGCGTGCGCCGGCTGGCGCTGCGGCGGGTGCGGGTCACGACCCGGGGCTGCTGGGGAGCCGCGGGCGGCTCCTCGGCGAGCACGGGCTCGGCGACCGGCGACAGCGCCGGCGTCTCAGCCGGCGCGTCGACCGGCGACTCGGCCGGTGCGTCGACCGGCGACTCGGCCGGCGCGTCGGCCGGTGCGCCTCGTCGACGGCTCCGCGAGCCCCGCGAGGAGCGGGTCGAGGTGCCCTCGTCGGACGGCGGGACGGCGTCGGTGCTCTCGTCGGCCCGGGTACCCGACGCGTCGGGCGTCCCGGCGGCGTCCGGCTCGTCGGCGACGGACTGCTGGGCGTTCTCGGGCTTCGCGACGGCAGCGACGTACGTCGGCGACGGGACGGCCGCCTTGCCGTTGCCGTGGCCGTTGGAGCCGCGACCGTGGTCGTGGTCCTGCTGGCCCTGGTCCTGGTCGCCGTCCTGGCGCCCGCGACCGCCGCGGCTGCGGCGACCGCCCCGGCGGGACTCCTCTTCCTCGGCCTTCGCCGGGTCGACGGGGGTGTCCTGGATGACGACCCCGCGGCCCTGGCAGTGGGCACAGTTCTCGCTGAACGCCTCCACCAGGCCGGTGCCGATGCGCTTGCGGGTCATCTGCACGAGGCCGAGCGAGGTCACCTCGGCGACCTGGTGGCGGGTGCGGTCGCGGCCCAGGCACTCGACCAGACGCCGCAGCACCAGGTCGCGGTTGGACTCGAGCACCATGTCGATGAAGTCGATGACGATGATGCCGCCGATGTCGCGGAGCCGGAGCTGGCGCACCATCTCCTCGGCCGCCTCGAGGTTGTTCTTGGTGACGGTCTCCTCGAGGTTGCCGCCGGAGCCGGTGAACTTGCCCGTGTTGACGTCGACCACGGTCATGGCCTCGGTGCGGTCGATGACCAGCGAGCCGCCGGAGGGCAGCCAGACCTTGCGGTCCAGGCCCTTGGCGATCTGCTCCTCGACCCGGTGGGCCGCGAAGCTGTCCTTGCCGTTGTGGGGTGCCGCGTCGTAGCGCTCGAGGCGCTGCTCCAGGTCGGGGGCGACGTGCTGGACGTAGCCCTGCACGGTGTCCCAGGCGTCCTCGCCCTCGATGACGAGCCTGGTGAAGTCCTCGGTGAACAGGTCGCGGACGACCTTGAGGGTGAGGTCGGGCTCGCCGTACAGGAGCTGCGGGGCGCTGCCCTTGACCTTGGCCTCGATGTCCTCCCAGCGTGCCTTGAGCCGCTCGACGTCGCGGGTCAGCTCGTCCTCGCTGGCGCCCTCGGCGGCCGTGCGGACGATGACGCCGGCGGTGTCCGGGACGATCTCCTTGAGCAGGGTCTTGAGCCGGTTGCGCTCGGTGTCCGGGAGCTTGCGGGAGATGCCGCTCGTGGTGCCGTCGGGGACGTAGACCAGGAACCGGCCGGCCAGGCTGACCTGGCTGGTCAGGCGGGCGCCCTTGTGGCCGATCGGGTCCTTGGTGACCTGGACCAGGATCGACTGGCCCGAGGAGAGGACCGACTCGATCTTGCGCGGCTGGCCGTCGCGGTGGCCCAACGAGGACCAGTTGACCTCGCCGGCGTACAGCACGGCGTTGCGGCCCTTGCCGATGTCGATGAACGCGGCCTCCATGGAGGGCAGCACGTTCTGGACCCGTCCGAGGTAGACGTTGCCGATGATCGAGGTCTGCGACTCGCGGGCGACGTAGTGCTCGACGAGCACCTTGTCCTCGAGGACGGCGATCTGGGTGAGGTCCTCGCGCTGGCGGATGACCATGACCCGCTCGACGGCCTCGCGGCGGGCGAGGAACTCGGCCTCGCTGACGATCGGCGCGCGGCGGCGGCCGGCCTCGCGGCCGTCGCGGCGACGCTGCTTCTTGGCCTCGAGACGGGTGGAGCCGGAGATCGCGGTGATCTCGTCCTCGGCGTTGCGCTGGCGGCGGACCCGCGTGACGGTGTTCTCCGGGTCGTCCGAGCCCTCGGGGCCGTCGTCGCCGGTACGGCGACGGCGGCGCCTGCGGCGCGAGGTGCCCTCGCCGTCGTCGGAGTCGTCGGTGTCGGGGCCGCCGCCCCGGTTGTCCTGCTTGCCGTCCTGCTTCACGTCCTGACGGCTGTCCTGACGGTTGTCCTGGCGGGAGTCCTGGTCGTTGCCGGAGTCGCCGGACTCACCGTCGCCGGGCTTGCGGCGCCGGCGTCCGCCGCGGCGCCGGCGACGGCGACCGCCACCACCCTCGCCGTCGTCGTCACCGTCGATGCTGTCGTCCTGGTCGTCGTCCGCGGCGGCCGGGGCGGGCGCCTCGGCGGTGTCGGCCTGGTCGCTCGCGGCACGCTTGCGCGGCTGGGACTTGCGGGCCGTGGTCTTGCGCGGGACCGGGATCTCGTCGGCGGGGGCCTCGTCCTCGTCCTCGTCCTCGTCGACCTCGGGGGCGGTCGTCTGGACCGGCACCTTCGCGGCCTTGCGGGTGCGGCGGGTGACCGTCGGCTCGGGGGCCTTGAAGAGCAGGGCGGGAGCCGATGCGGACTCCTCGGGGACGACCACGGCCGGGATCTCGGCGGCGGGGGCGTCGGGGGCCAGCTCGGGAACGGCCGTGGCCTTCTTGCGTGCGGCGGCCTTCTTGGCCGTGGCCTTCTTGGCGGTGGACCGCTTGGCGGCGGTCTTCTTCGCGGGCTCCTCGCTCGCAGCGGGCGCCTCGACGGCCGGGGGCTCCTCGCCGACGGGCTCAGCAGCGGCAGGTGCGGCGACCTTCTTGGCCACGGTCTTGCGGGTGGTGGTCCGCTTCGCGGCGGCCTTCTTGGCCGGCGCCCGCTTGGCGGCGGCCTTCTTGGGCGCCGCGCCGGGCGTGTCGGCCGCGGCGTCCGAGGGGCTCTCGGGGGTCTGGTCGGAGTTGGTCGTGTCGTTCTCGAGCATGTTGCGCTCCTCGGCCCGGCGCACGAGGTGCGGCGGGCGGTCCGACGCCGCAGGCCCGGGGTAGTCAGAGCCGACAGCGCAAAGCCTTCATGTGGCGGCGACAGTCTCCGCTGCGCGTCACTGGAGGAACGATCGTCGCCTGCCGCGGTCAGCGGGCCCGGTGGCTGCGTCGCTGTCACCGACACTGCCTGGCCGCGTCGCGGTCTGGCGACGACGTGCCTCCGATGTGCCGAGCCAAGGAGCGGACCGGCGAGAACGTCGTCGGGTCGAGTCGGGCGGCAGGTTCACCGCTTCTCGTCGACCACCGCGAGTATCGCACACGGCCGCGCGATTCCCGCTACGACGAGGAACGCAGGGGATCACCGATCGCGCCGGTGCCCTCGTCCAGGGGACCCTGGGCGAGCCGGGTCAGCAGCGGCGCCGCCCCCGTGTCGACGCCACTGACCGACGCGAGGCCCGCCAGGACGTCGTCAGGTCGCACGGCCGGTACGGCGTGTCGCAGCACCAGGTCGAGCCTGGCGCCGGCGCCGTGGGGTGTCGCCGAGAGCGAGAGGACCGCGACGCGGCAGTCGAACTCGCGCATCCCCTTCTTGGTCATCCGCTGGACGAGGACGGCCTCGGTGCCGAGGAAGGCGGCGACCGCCGTCCCGGCGGCGGTGGGCTCGAGGGCGATGTCGACCAGCCAGTGGCTGGCCTCGAGCTGGTCGGCGAGGGAACCACCCGGTGACTCCACGACCTCGACGACGTCGAGGCCGGGCGGGAGCGCCTCGTCGAGGGCAGCGTGCACGCTCGCGGGGTCCACGACCTCGGCGAGACCGATCTCGAGGTACTCGGCCTCGCTGGCGGACCCGGTCGGCGCGGCCCCGGCGTACGAGATCCGCGGGTGCGGGTTGAAGCCGGAGGAGTAGGCCATCGGGACCCGGGCACGGAAGATGGCCCGCTCGAAGGCACGGCTGAAGTCGCGGTGGCTCGTGAAGCGGAGCCGACCGCGCTTGGCGTACCGGATCCGGAGTCGCTGGACGGGCGGGGCTTGCTGCTCGGGCTGGTCACGCACCGGGCAAGGCTACGGCGTGCTCAGCCGAGGGCCGCGACCGCGGCCTTCATGGCCACCGACGGGTAGACCGTGCTCACCCGGACGCCCTCGAGCCAGCTGGTGAGCCGCGCGGCCTCGACGCCGAGCGCGGCGGTCGCCTCGGCGCCGACGTCCTCGAGGAGCTCGACCAGCACGGCACCGTCGGCGTCCTGCACCCAGGAGCCGACGACCCGGCCGTCCCACCAGGCGGTGGTGCCGGCGTTGCCGTTGGTGTCGAAGAGCGCCGGCCCGTGGGCCCCGAGGTAGAAGGCACGCTCCTTCCACCCCATGACCGTGGGGTCGAGGACCGGCAGCAGCGCGGCCCACGGCTCGACCGCCCCGACCGGGTCCACGTCGTCGGGCAGCACCCAGCCGGTGCCCGGGCCGTCCAGCCCGACCTCGACCGCGCCGACGTCGGCGAGGGCCTGCTTGACGGCGCCGCCGGTGCCACCCAGCCACCACTGGACGTCGGCCGCCGTGCCGGGACCGAACGTGCGCAGCCACCGGCCGACGAGCTCGGCGAAGCCCTCGTCCGCCTTCAGCGGGGCCGGCTGCTCGCCGAGCCAGCTGCTCATGAGCGTCCACTGCGGTCGCGAGGTGCGCCAGTGGTCGCCGTTGCGCCCCCGGACGATCGCCGCCTCCACACCGAGCTGGGTCAGGACGCGGGGGCCGATCGCAACGTTGGCGCCGTAGGCCTTCCCGACGGCAAGGTCGACCCGACCGGCGATCTCGGGCACCTGCTCGCGCAGGGCCTGGGCCGGGAGCTCGGCGCCCCCGGCCAGGTGGGCCAGCACGGCGGCGCACGCCGCGTCGAGCCAGGCCGCCCCGTCCTCGGCGAGGCCACCCCTCTCGACCTCCTTGGCGAGCCTGGTGCGCAGCTGGACGGCGACCCGGGCGGAGGCACTCCCCCAGGCGGCAGGGAGGAGGTCTCGCGGGAAGACGAAGAGCGTGCGGCGCATCGCGAGCTGCTTGACGAGGGAGCGGTCCTCGTAGAGGGCCCGGTCGACGTCCTCGCGCCGCAGCCCCTCGACCCGGGCGAACAGCGAGAGGTAGACCGTGGCCGGCTCCGTGGCGTGCAGGACGGTCATGGCCCGGGTCGCGGCCTCCGGGTCGGCCACCCGGGTGGCCGGGGCGATCGCGTGCCGACGGGCCAGCCGCGCGCGCCGTTCGTCGTCGGAGAGGTGCCGCATGCTGCCATCCTGCACGAGGCCACCCCCCGCCGGACGGGACGGCGGCCCGGGAGGGAGGCCTGAAAGGATGGGAAAGGTGACCGCCCGCCGCACCTCCCTCGTGATCCTCACCGGCCTCGTCCTGCTCTCCCTCAACCTGCGGCCGGCGGCGGTCAGCGTCGGGCCGGTGCTCGCCGAGGTCCGGGCTGCACTCGGCATGTCGCCCGTCGCCGCGGGGTTGCTGACGTCGTTGCCGGTGCTGGCGTTCGCGGTCTTCGGGGCGCTGGCACCGGCGGCCGCGCAGCGCCTGGGCGTGCACCGCGTGACCCTGCTCGCCCTCATCGCCGTGGTCCTCGGGCTCGCCGGGCGGGCCGTGACCGGCAGCGAGACGCTCTTCCTCGTGCTCTCGATGCTCGCCCTCGGCGGCATGGCGATGGCCAACGTGCTGCTGCCCTCCCTGGTGAAGCTGCACTTCCCGGACGCCGTCGGCCGCGTCACCTCGATCTACACGACCGCGCTCTCGGTGGGACTGACCAGCTCGCTGCTGCTCACCGTGCCGGTGGCGCACCTCGGCGGCAGCTGGCGCTGGGGCCTGGGCATCTGGGCGGTGCTCGCCCTGCTCGCCGCGCTGCCCTGGATCGGGCTGGTGGCCCACGACCGCAACCTCGACCAGGGTCCGCGCACGATCCGGTTCATCGATGTGGCCCGCACCCGGCTGGGCTGGGCCATGGCGCTGTTCTTCGGCCTCCAGTCGATGCAGGCCTACGCCGTGTTCGGCTGGTTCGCCCAGCTGTGGCGCGACAACGGCTACAGCGCCGGTCAGGCGGGCGCCCTGGTCGCCCTGCTCGCGGGGGTCTCGATCCCGCTGTCCCTGTGGGCACCCTCGGCCGTTGCCCGGCGCACCGACCAGGCGCGAATCCTGCTCGCGGTCATGCTCTGCTACCCGATCGGGTACGTCGGCCTGCTGATCGCACCGCACGACCTGGCCATCGTGTGGGCGCTGTTCGTCGGCGTCGGCGCGGTCACGTTCCCGATCGTGCTCGTGCTGATCGGGCTGCGCACCCGCACCCCGCAGGGCACGGCCGCACTGTCGAGCTTCACGCAGTCGGCGGGCTACCTCCTGGCGGTGCTGGGACCGTTCGGCGTCGGCACGCTGTACGACGCCACCGGGGGCTGGACCGCCCCGCTGGTGCTGCTGCTCGTCCTGATGGTGCCGCAGGTCGCCGTGGGCATGTACGTCGCCCGCCCGGCCGCCATCGAGGACCAGCTCCCCCACCCTTGAGATTCGTTGGTCGAGCCGGTCGCGCGGCGACCGTCTCGAGACCAGCTCGGCCGGACCTCGTGGTCAGCCGTGGGCGAGCGCGGTGACTCGGCCCAGCTCGCTCGCGACCACCCCTGAGGCGGGACAACACCACACGGCGCGATCGCTCTCCACCCGTGCGACCAGCGGGTGGTTCCGAGGATGTGAAGGACAGGGCGGCCAGTTGGTCGCCCGCCCCGTCGCGGCCAGCTCCTCGAAGGCCCACTCCTGGATCTGGTCGCCGACCATGGCGATCTGCTCTGCCCGCGACACACCCACGTCGACCCAGATGCCCACACCGGAGCCGTCCTGGCTCCAGAGGGTGGCCGACTGCGCGCCGTCGACCGAGTCCTGCCACCTCGACTCCTCGATCCGGGGCAGCGGCACCCGGGTTGTCTCGAGGTCCCGCAGGACGGGAGCCAGGGCCTTGGCCAGTCGCGCCTGCACACGACGAGTATCCCCTTCGGCTCATCGCCCGGCCAGGGCCGGTCAAGCGGGCCCCGGACGCACCATCAGCGAGGTTGCGGGCTCGAAGCCGCCGCGCGTGTAGAGCGGCACCGACCGCTCGCTCGGACTGAGGACGACACGGGCGAAGGCCTGCTCGTCGGCGTACGTCGTGCAGGTCGCGAGCAGCCGTGAGCCGAGGCCACCGCCCCGATGCTCCGGGCGGACGAAGACGTTGGCCAGATAGCCCCACCGGTTGGGCCGCTCCTGGCCGGGCCGGGGCATCCGGGTGACGACCAGCAGGTTGAGCATGGCGACCGGGTCGCCCTCGACGAACCCGAGCCAGGTCACGCGCTGGTCCTGCTCACGCTCCAGCCACTCGTCGAAGCGCTCCTGGAAGCCGTCGTCGTCCACCGGACGCCCGGCGTACTCCTCGGTCCAGGCCCGACGCAGCCCCGCGACGGCCTCCCGGTCGGCCCAGCCGGCGACCCGGACCTTCCAGCCCGTCGGGCGCGTCGTGACCATGGGTCAGACGACGGCCAGGGGCAGCAGCTGCTGACCCGTGGGCCCGATCTGGATCTCGGTGCCCATCTCGGGGCAGACGCCGCAGTCGTAGCACGGGGTCCAGCGGCAGTCCTCGACCTCGACGTCGGTCGAGGGGTCGACGGCGTCCTCCCAGTCGGCCCACAGCCAGTCCTTGTCGAGACCCGAGTCGAGGTGGTCCCAGGGCAGGACCTCGTCGTACTCCCGCTCCCGGACGGTGTACCAGTCCAGGTCGACGCCGGTGCCGGCCAGCGCGCTCTCGGCGGAGGAGACCCAGCGGTCGTAGGAGAAGTGCTCGCTCCAGCCGTCGAAGCGGCCGCCGTCGCGCCACACCTGCTCGATGACGGCGCCCACCCGCCGGTCGCCGCGCGAGAGCAGTCCCTCGATGATCCCGGGCTTGCCGTCGTGGTAGCGGAAGCCGATGGCGCGGGCGAACTTCTTGTCCGCGCGGACGATGTCCCGCAGCTGCTTGAGGCGCCGGTCCGTGGTCTCGTGGTCGAGCTGCGCGGCCCACTGGAACGGCGTGTGCGGCTTGGGCACGAACCCACCGATGGAGACGGTGCAGCGGATGTCGTTGCGGCCCGACACCTCGCGACCCTTGGCGATCACCCTGCGCGCGAGATCGGCGATCTGGAGCACGTCGTCGTCGGTCTCGGTGGGCAGGCCGACCATGAAGTAGAGCTTCACCTGACGCCAGCCGTGGGAGTACGCCGTCGCGACCGTGCGGATCAGGTCCTCCTCGGTGACCATCTTGTTGATCACCTTGCGCATCCGCTCGCTGCCACCCTCGGGCGCGAACGTGAGGCCGGAGCGGCGCCCGTTGCGGGAGAACTCGTTGGCCAGGGTGATGTTGAAGGCGTCGACACGGGTGCTCGGCAGCGACAGCGACACGTTGGTGCCCTCGTAGCGGTCGGCGAGCCCCTTGGCCACCTCGGCGATCTCGGTGTGGTCGGCGCTGGAGAGCGAGAGCAGGCCGACCTCCTCGAACCCCGACATCCGGATGCCGTTCTCGACCATGTCGCCGATGGTCTCGATCGAGCGCTCCCGGACCGGGCGGGTGATCATGCCGGCCTGGCAGAAGCGGCAGCCGCGGGTGCAGCC
>JAOPYB010000009.1 GCA_025964835.1 Nocardioides sp.
CAACCAGGGGCCACCGACACTTTGGGGGCTCTGACCTGTCTGTATCTCAGGATGTGGACGTTAATCGAAACTTTGTTCCCGCAGTTTCTGCGACCGCGTTCCGTAATGGATGCCGGGCGGTACCCACCGCCCGGTGACCACCGGACGCCGTACGGGAGAGCCGGCGGCGACCAAGCACCGCAACCCAAGCCCACGGCGACCACGTGACCCGGTAGAGCGGCCAGGACGCGGTACCTCACCGGGTTCGAGACAGGCGCCAGCGCGCCTTCCTCAACCAGCGGGGCCCGTCGCGCGCCTTCCTCAACCAACAGCGCGCGTCAGTCGAGGACGGCCTCGGGGTCGAGCGAGCGCATCCGGTCGGGCTCGAAGCCGTGCTTCATGCCCCAGACCACGGCCTGCGACCGGCGCGTGACGTCGATCTTGCGATAGGCCGTGCGGATGTAGGTCTTGACCGAGTTGATGCTGAGATAGCTCTTGTCCGCGATCTCCTGGTTGCTGAGGCCCTGGGTGATCAGCGCCAGCACCTCCGCCTCGCGGTTGGTCAGGCCGGCCTCGCGGCCCGGCCAGTCCCCCTTGGCGCCCTCGTCGAGGACGCCTCCGACCTGGGGAATGACGATCTTCCCCGCGTGGATCTGCTCGAGGGCGCGGACCACGTCCTCCGACGGCATCCCCTTGGAGAGGTAGCCGGAGGCACCCTTGGTGATCGCGCGCTCGACGAGCTCGCGCTGCAGGTTCCAGCTGAAGATGACCACCCGGGCGTCGGTGCCGTGCACGAGGTCCTCGAGGTCTACGCCGTCACCCTGCACCTGGCCGAACGTGTCGTAGAGGATCAGGTCGACGTCGCTCACCACGGGCACGCTGGAGTCGAGCTCGACCACCGCGATGCGCTCGTGGTGCGGAGCCAGCATCGCCGCCACGCCCGCGACCACGATCTCGTAGTCGTTGACGATCGCGATGCGGATCTGGCGCGGGGCGGTCGACATGGGGCTCATCCTATTTCACCCACGCGGAGGAAGCGACGTCATGAGTCGGGTCGTACCGTCGGGCACGGGCCCGTGCGGCGGGAGGCGACCCCGACCGAGCGAAGGATGTCTGTGGCTGACGAGCAGAGCCGGCCCGTGCTGGAGCCGACGAACGGTGGCGAGGACTTCACCCGGCTGGTCGTCGTGGCCGCCCACCCCGGTGATGACGGTCTCGCTGCCGACGGCCCGATCGCCGGTGCGTACGCCGCGGGCGTTGCGGTGTACGTCGTGCTGCTCACCGCGGGCGACTGCGGGCCGTCCGACGGCCCGTCCCCCTCTCCCGAGCTCACCAAGCATCGCCTTGCCCAGGCACAGGAGTCGCTCCGGCTCCTGGCGCCCGAGGCTCCCCTGGTCTTCCTCGGCGCCCCCGACGGCGGGGTGTCGGCAGTGGAGAGCGAGGTGACCGCGAGCCTCGTGGACCTGATCGGCGACGGACGCCGCACCCTGCTGGTGGCCCCGGGTGGTCACGGGGGCCACCCCGACCACCGGTCCGCCGGCCGGGCAGCCGGCGCCGCCGCCCGGCGTACGGGCGCCCGGTTCGCGCACACCGTCTCGGGCGGGGAGCCGGTCGTCGTGGACGGCGAGGCGGTGGACGACGCCCTCGACGAGCTGCACCGAAGCACGCCAGACCCGTGGGGCGTGGACGAGCGCTGGTACGAGTACCGCAAGCGGCAGCTCACCCTCGCCGCGCTCCCCCGCCAGCGCTTCCGCCGCGCGCTCGAGGTCGGCTGCTCGCGCGGCGCGCTGGCCGAGGACCTCGCGACGCGCTGCGAGGAGATCGTGGCCGTCGACCAGAGCGCGATGGCGGTGCACGCCGCGCGCAAACGGCTGGGGGACGTCCCGGGGGCCTCGGTGGCGGAGCTCGACGTCCCGGGCCAGTGGCCGGCCGGTCGCTTCGATCTCGTGGTGGTCTCGGAGATGGGCTACTTCCTCAGCCCGACCGACCTGGACCGGCTCATCGACCGCATCGCCGAGAGCCTCGAGGACGACGGCGTCGTGCTCCTGTGCCACTGGCGCCACCACGTCGCCGGGTGGGTGCTCGACGGACCCGACGTGCACGAGCGATTCCGGGCCAGCCGGCTCCCCGACGAGGCGGCCCGCTACGAGGACCGCGATGTCGAGATCGTGGTGCTGTGCCGTCAGGAGACCTGGCCGGACCCCGACGCCTGACGCGACGCCGTGTTCAACCAGCGCAGGGCGACACGCACCCCAAATGCGGTGCGCAGGGCGCGCGCCGGGATACACATGAGACGGCCCCGCTGGGTATGAGCCAGCGGGGCCCATTCTGCTCGCCCCGCCCGCGCCGGTTCAGCCCGCGGCGTATGCGTCGATCTCCCCGAGGATCCGCGTCTTCACCTCGGCCTCTGCGTACGACGACCGCACCGCCGTGCGCGCCAGGTCGGCCACGCCGGCGTCATCGAGGTCGAGCAGCTCGGCGGCGATCTCGTACTCGCGGTTGAGGTCGGTGCCGAACATCGGCGGGTCGTCGGAGTTGACGGTGATCGTCACGCCCGCGTCCCGGAAGGCCCGGATCGGGTGCTCGTCCAGGGTGGCGACCGCCCGGGTCGCGATGTTCGACGACGGGCACACCTCCAGCGGGATCCCGTGCTCGGCCAGGTGGGCGAGCAGCGCCGGGTCCTGCGCCGACGAGGTGCCGTGACCGATCCGCTCGGCGCCGAGCAGCCGGATCGCGTCCCAGACCGTCTCCGGCCCGGTCGTCTCGCCGGCGTGCGGCAGGCTGCGCAGCCCGGCGGCGCGGGCCGCGTCGAAGTGCGGCTGGAACTGCGGGCGGGGCACCCCGATCTCCGGGCCGCCGAGGCCGAAGCCGATGAGCCCCTCCGGGCGGTGGTTGAGCGCGTAGTCCAGGGTCGCCTCTGCGGCGGGCAGGCCGCTCTCGCCGGGGATGTCGTAGATCCAGCGCTTGACCAGCCCGAAGTCGCGCTCGGCGGCGCGGCGCGCGTCTTCGAGCGCCTCGGTGTACGCATCGATCGGCATCCCCTTCCCCTCCTCGTGCGGCCGCACCGAGGTGTACGGCGTGCTGGTCAGCTCGGCGTACCTCAGCTGCTGGCCGGTCGCCATCTCCCGAGCGACCTCGTAGGTCAGGTAGCGGATGTCGTCGGGCGTGCGGATCAGGTCGACGACCGCGAGGTAGACCTCGATGAAGTGCGCGAAGTCGCGGAACTCGTAGAAGCGCCGGAGCGCGTCCGGCTCGCTGGGGACGGTGCCGGGGTGCCGCGCGGCCAGCTCGCCGACGATCCGGGCGGACGCGGAGCCGACGTGATGGACGTGCAGCTCGGCCTTGGGCAGGCCGGCGATGAACGCGGTGCGGGAGTTCGGGGTGCTCATCCGGTGAACTGTGTCAGGCCGGGAACGCGAAGCACCAACCGACGGCGCCACCCCCACCGGCCGGTCCTCGTCCCGGGTCTCAGCCCAGGTCGCCGATGAGGTTCGTGGCGAGCTGGTCCATGGTGCGGCCGTCGGTGTAGACGTTGCCGTCCAGCAGGATCGTGGGCGTGCTGCTCACGCCGGCGTCGGCCGCGGCCTTCGTGGCGTCCTCGACCCACGACTTGCCGGTCTCGTCCTCGATGCCCGGGCGGACCTCGCTCTCGGTCGCGCCGGCGTCGACCGCCTTCTGGACGAGCCAGTCGCTGTCCGGGTAGGGCCCGGCCTCGTCGGGCTGGGCCGCATAGAGCAGGTCGTGGAACTTCTTGGCCACGTCCGGGCCCGAGGCGTCGAGGACGACCTTGAGCGCCGCGGCCGAGGCGACCGAGTAGTCGGTGCCGAGCAGGTCGAACGGGCGGTACTCGACGTACACCTTGCCCGCGCCCGCGAGCTCGGCGAGCTTCTCGTGCGAGGCCTTCTCGAACTCGCCGCAGAACGGGCAGAGGAAGTCCTCGTAGACGATCACGGTGTGCGGCGCCGCCGGGTCGCCGACGGCCACGCCGTAGTCGCCGCTCCCCGCCGCCGGGGCCGAGACGTCGGTGCTCGTGTCCCGCATCCGGTTGAGGAGGAAGCCGGCACCGATGATGAGGACCATCGCCAGGACCACGCCGCCGACCATCAGCGTCGTACGTCGTCGCTCACGGCGGCGTTGCTCGACCAGGGCAGCGGCGGCGCGCTCGGCGCGCGTCTCGCGGGCGGACTTCTTCGACATGGCTCAGCGCCCTTCGGGTGCGGGGGTACGGCGGAAGAGCAGGTTGTCCAGCGCGAGCCGGGTCGTCCGGAGCCAGACCAGGTAGCCGGAGAGGACCAGCAGGGCCACGTCGCGGGCGATCTCCCAGGGGTACTTCGACGCGGCGTCGGGGTCGAACCCGCCGCCACCGAAGCAGCCGCAGTCGATCGTGATGCCCCGGGCCCACACCGAGGCGATGCCGACGATGAACGCGACGAACAGCAGGCCGGAGACGACCGCGGAGCCCCGGGTCAGGATCCCGACCACGAGGGTCACCCCGACCACGATCTCCACCATGGGCAGGAGCTGGCCGACCGTGGGCACCATCGAGGACGGCAGGAGCTGGTAGGCGCGGACGGCCTGGACGCTGGACGACGGGTCGGGGAGCTTGACGGCACCGGCGGCGATCCAGACGGCGCCGGCGACCAGGCGCGCGACGAGACCGAACCACTCCTTCATGCGAACGACCCTAGGCGGAACGACTGAACGGT
>JAOPYB010000050.1 GCA_025964835.1 Nocardioides sp.
GGCTGGCTCTACGCCGCCGGCACCGCCGTCGTCATCGTCGGCACCGGCAACCACTGGGTGATCGACGTGATCATGGGCTGGCTCGTCGTGATCGCCGGCTTCGCCGTCGCCGAGGTCATGGGCAGCACCCGTGGCCCGGATCGTGTCGAACCCCAGTTCGAGGTGCCCCTAACGGGCCATGGGAATCCTTCGCCCGCTGCGATTGAGTAGTCGCGACACCTGCACCTCTCGGGTTTCCCCGGGAGACCACATGTCCGCACCCGCCCGTCTGCCGCTTGGCCGCCCCCTCGCGCTGCTGCTGGTCGCCGGTGTGCTCGCCGCCTTCTGCTTCGCGCCGGTCTCCGGCGCGAGCGGGCAGTCGTCCTCGGTCTCCCTCGTCTCCACCCCCAGCTCGGCAGCTGCGCCGCACAGCCGCCAGGCACGGGCCCTCGTGGCACTTGCGCACGCCCGCTCCCTCCTCCTCGCGCATCCTGCCCCCGCCCGCGTCCGGACATCGACCCCCACCCACGGCCGGGACGCCACCCTCGTCCTGCGCCGGGTGTGGCGGCTGCGCGACGCCCTGCCCCCCGCCGCCCGCTCTCAGGCGGACCGGCTCCTCGCCCGGCCCACCGACGGGCCGAGCGACCCGGACGGCACCGGCTACCAGCCCGGCGCCACGCCCCGCGTCCTGTGCGACGTGATCTGCGTGCACTGGGTCGACACGTCCTCCGACAAGGTGGCCCAGACCGACGACGACGAGGACGGCGTCCCCGACTACGTCCAGGCCGTGGTCGAGACCATGACCCACGTCCACGAGGCGTACGTCGACGCCGGCTACCGCGCCCCCGAGGGCGACGGCAGCCTCGGCGGGGACGACCGGACCGACGTCTACCTCGCCGACATCGGCCCGCAGGGCTACTACGGCTACTGCACCAGCGACCAGGACGTGCCGAGCAACGGGCCGTACGACGCCTGGGCCTACTGCGTCCTCGACAACGACTACGCCCCCGACGAGTTCCCGACCAACACGCCCGTGGAGAACCTCGAGGTGACGGCCGCGCACGAGTACTTCCACGCGGTCCAGTTCGCCTACGACGCCTTCGAGGACGGCTGGTTCATGGAGGCCACCGCGACCTGGGCCGAGGACGAGCTCTACGACGCCGTCGACGACAACCTGCAGTACCTCCCCTCGGGACCGCAGGCCAACCCGCGCACCCCGCTCGACGCGTTCGAGGGGCTGCACCAGTACGGCGACTGGATCTTCTTCCGCTACCTCACCGAGCGCTTCCCGCGGAGCGAGGGCGGGCTGCCCGTCCTGGTCCGGGACATGTGGGAGTGGGCCGACGCCAGCGCCGGCGCCCCCGACCGCTACTCGATCCAGGCGGTCCGCGGCGCGCTGGCCGACGTGGGTGCGCCGCTCGCGACGACCTTCGCCCGGTTCGCGGACGCCAACCGGACGCCGGGGGCCTCCTACGAGGAGGGCGCCGCGAACCACTATCCCGTCACGAAGCTGTGGGGGTCGGTCACGCTGTCACCGGCGCACCCGACGTCGACGTGGGGCGCACCGAGGCTCGACCACCTGACCAGCGCCACGTCGCGCTTCACGCCGTCGGGCAGCCTGAGGACCCTCAAGGTCCAGGTCGACCTCGCCAACCGGGCGCGCGGCTCGGCGGCCCTCGTGACGGTCTACCTCACCGCGGGTGCCGCGAGCTCGAGCACGGTCCCGCTCAACGCCGCCGGCAACGGCTCGGCGAGCTTCCCGTTCGCGCCGGGCAAGGTGCGCTTCGTCGAGGTCACCGTCGTCAACGCCAGCGACCGCTTCAGCTGCTGGCAGGGGTCGCCGTACTCGTGCCAGGGTGGGCCGCTCGACGACAACCTGGTGGAGAAGCTCCGCGGCGTCGCGAGCCGCTGAGCGCTCCCGCTGCTGGCCCGCTCAGCCCTCCGCGTCTCCGGCGAGCCGCTTCAGGGCCCTGCGGACCACCGCGGGGTCGGTGGTGGTCCACATCGGGGGCAGGCTGGCCTTGAGGAAGCTGCCGTAGCGGGCGGTGACGAGCCGCGGGTCGAGCACGGCGACGACGCCGCGGTCGCTGGTGGTGCGGATCAGGCGGCCGGCGCCCTGGGCGAGCAGCAACGCGGCGTGGGTGGCGGCGACCCGCATGAAGCCGTTGCCGCCGGCCTTGTCGGCGGCCTTCTGGCGCGCGCTCATCAGCGGGTCGTCGGGGCGCGGGAACGGGATCCGGTCGATGAGCACCAGCTGGCAGGTCTCGCCGGGCACGTCGAGGCCCTGCCAGAGGCTGAGGGTGCCGAAGAGGCAGGTGTGCGGGTCGCTGACGAACTGCTTGGCGAGCTCGGGCAGCTGCGCGTCGCCCTGCGCCAGCGTCGTGAGGTGCGGGAGCCGCTGGCGCACGGCCTCGGCCGCGGTCTCGGCCGCCCGTCGGCTCGAGAACAGCCCGAGGGTGCGTCCGGCGGCCGCGTCGACCAGCTCCACGATCTCGTCGAGCTGGGCCGGGCCGAGCCCGTCGCGGCCGGGCGGGGGCAGGTGCCGGGCGACGTAGAGGATCGCCTGCTGGCCGTAGTCGAAGGGCGAGCCCACGTCGATGCCCCGCCACGGCAGCACCGTGGCCTCCGAGGAGCCGGCCCCTGCCGAGGCGGCCGCCTCGGCTGCTGCGTCCACCAGCCGCTCGGACGGCCTCAGCCCGATGCTCGTCGCGAGCGAGGAGAAGTCGCCGCCCAGCATCAGCGTCGCGCTGGTGAAGACGACGGTCTTGTCGGTGAGCAGCTTGGCGCGCATCTGGCCCCACACCTGGAGCGGCGCGACGCAGAGCCGCGGCGGGATCCGACTCTGCCCACCGCTGGCCCCCTCGGAGAGCCAGAGCACGTCGGCCTCGGAGCCGGCCGCCATCCGGTCGGCGTTGACGAAGATCTCCTGCACCGAGCCGCGGGCCTGGGTGCGGCCGGCGTCGCCGTCGGCCGAGTCGCCGTCCTTGGGGTAGGCCGAGAGGCACGCGCGGGCGGCGTCGCGCACCAGCACGAGCGCGTCGGCGAGCTGCTGCGGGACGACCTCGAACCGGCCCGGGCTCGCGTCGGCGATCGCGGCGCGCAGCGTCTCTCCGGCGTCGGCCAGGTCGTCGGCCTGGTCGCCCTCGACGAACCGCTGGGACCGGCGGGCGGCCCGGTCGACGTCGCTGGCGCTGAGCTCGTCGGTCGCGGCCTGGGTCACGCGCGCGGTCAGCTCGTGCGCCTCGTCGATCACGACGACGTCGTAGTCGGGGATCATCGGGACGCCCTCGATCGCGTCGATCGCGAGGAGCGAGTGGTTGGTGACGATCAGGTGGGAGCGGTGCGCCTTCTCGCGGGCGGCCTCGGCGAAGCACTCCTGGCCGAACGGGCACTTCGCGGCGCCGAGGCACTCGCGGTGGCTGACGCTGACCTGGCGCCACTCGCGGTCGGTGTGCCGCGGCGCGGAGTCGCGCTCGCCGCTGCCCTTGCCCTGCGACTCGGCCTCGGCCCACGCGCGCAGCTCGAGGATCTTCTTGCCCATGCTCCCGGTCGGCAGGTCGACCAGCGTGCCCTGGTCGTCGGGGGCACCCTCGCGGACCCGGTGCAGGCAGGCGTAGTTGGAGCGGCCCTTGAGCACGGCGTACGACGTGTCGACGCCGGGATGCTTCTCGA
>JAOPYB010000052.1 GCA_025964835.1 Nocardioides sp.
CCGACCCCGATCACCGAGGCCAAGCGGTTCTCCGCCGAGGCGGGTGGCGCCCGGATCCTGCTCAAGCGCGAGGACCTTAACCACACCGGCTCGCACAAGATCAACAACGTCCTCGGCCAGGCCCTGCTGACCAAGCGGATGGGCAAGACCCGGGTGATCGCCGAGACCGGCGCCGGCCAGCACGGTGTGGCCAGCGCGACGGCGGCCGCCTACTTCGGGCTCGACTGCACGGTCTACATGGGTTCGGTCGACACGCGCCGGCAGGCGCTCAACGTCGCCCGGATGCACCTGCTCGGCGCCAAGGTCGTCCCGGTGGACTCCGGCAGCGCGACCCTCAAGGACGCGATCAACGAGGCCCTGCGCGACTGGGTCTCCACTGTCGACCACACGGCCTACCTCTTCGGCACGGCCGCCGGGCCGCACCCGTTCCCCAGCATGGTCCGCGACTTCACGCGCAGCATCGGCGACGAGGCGCGCCAGCAGTGCCTCGACCAGCTCGGCCGGCTCCCCGACGCCATCGCCGCGTGCGTGGGCGGCGGCTCGAACGCGATCGGGCTCTTCACCGCCTTCCTCGACGACCCGGAGGTCGAGATCTACGGTTTCGAGCCGGGCGGCGAGGGTGTCGACACCCCGAGGCACGCGGCCACGATCCACGCGGGGGACCGCGGCGTGCTGCACGGCGCGCGCACCTACGTGCTCCAGGACGAGGACGGCCAGACGATCGAGTCCCACTCGATCTCGGCCGGCCTCGACTACCCGGGCGTCGGACCGCAGCACGCCCACCTCTCGGTGACCGGGCGGGCGACGTACCTCCCCGTCACGGACTCCGAGGCGATGGACGCGATGGCCCTGCTGAGCCGCACCGAGGGCATCATCCCGGCGATCGAGTCGGCCCACGCGATCGCCGGCGGCCTCGAGGTCGCCAAGCGGCTGGCCGCCGAGAAGGGCCCCGACGCCACCGTGCTGATCAACCTCAGCGGCCGCGGCGACAAGGACATGGGCACCGCCATCGAGTGGTTCGGGCTGGGCGACCCGGACCGGGTGACCGAGGAGCCGGTGGGCGACCCGGACACCGACCCCCGCGCCGAGCGGGCCGAGGCATGAGCGTCTCCGTCGCCTTCCAGAAGGCGCGCGCCGAGCGGCGGGCCGCCCTGGTCGGCTACCTCCCGGCGGGCTTCCCCGACGTGGCGGGGGGCATCGACGCGCTGCGGGCGATGGTCGACGCCGGCTGCGACGTCATCGAGGTCGGCCTGCCGTACAGCGACCCGGTGATGGACGGTCCGACGATCCAGGCGGCCGCCCAGCAGGCCCTCGAGCGAGGTGTCCGCACCACCGACGTGCTGCGCACCGTCGAGGCCGTGGCGGCCACCGGGGTGCCGACCGTGATCATGACCTACTGGAATCCGGTAGCACGCTATGGCGTCGCGCGGTTCGCCGCCGACCTGGCCAGCGCCGGGGGAGCCGGCCTGATCACGCCCGACCTCACCCCCGACAGCGCCCCGGAGTGGATCGCGGCCGCCGACGAGCACGACCTCGACAAGATCTTCCTGGTCGCGCCCTCGTCGACCGACACCCGGATCGCGATGACCACGGCGGCCTGCCGCGGGTTCGTCTACGCGACGGCCGTCATGGGCGTCACCGGCGCCCGCACCACCACCAGCGAGCTCGCGGGCCCGCTCGTGGCGCGCACCCGCGCCCTCCGCCCCACCGGAGGGGCCGATCTCCCGATCGGGGTGGGCCTCGGCGTCAGCAACGGCGACCAGGCCGCCGAGGTGGCGTCGTACGCCGACGGGGTGATCGTCGGCTCGGCCTTCGTGCGCGCGCTGCTCGACCACCCCGACGACCGGGCGGCCGGCCTGAAGGCCCTGACGGCGCTCACCGAGGACCTCGCCGCGGGGGTCCGGCGTGCGTAGAGCGGTCCTCGCCCTCCTCGCGCTCGTGCTGCTCGCCGGCTGTGGCAACGACGACCCGGGCGAGTTCCACGGCGCGGTCCTCGAGCAGCCGTACACCGTGCCGACGACACCCCTGACCGACACCGACGGGGACGACTACTCGCTCGCCACCAGCACCGACAAGCGGCTCACGCTGGTCTTCTTCGGCTACATCAACTGCCCGGACATCTGCGGCGTCGTCATGTCCACACTGGCCTCCGCGATGACCCGGCTCGACGCGGCGGACCGCAAGCAGGTCGACGTCGTCTTCGTCACCACCGACCCGGCCCGCGACACCGAGCAGGCCATCCGCGCCTACCTCGACCGCTTCGACCCGTCGTTCATCGGCCTCACCGGGGACCTGAGGACGATCTCGGCGATCGGTCGCCCGCTGGCCGTGGCGGTCGAGAAGGGCCAGAAGCTGCCGAGCGGCGGTTACGAGGTCGTCCACGGCACCCACGTCACCGGCATCGACAGCGACGACGAGGCCCCGGTGATCTGGACCCAGGGCACCTCCGCGGCGCAGTACGCCGACGACATCCACCAGCTGCTCGCCAAGGGAAACTGACCATGATCTCGACGCTCTCGATCCCCAGCCCGTCGTCGGGTGTCTGGTACCTCGGCCCGCTCCCGGTCCGCGGCTACGCCCTGGCCATCATCGCCGGCATCATCGTGGCGATCTGGCTCGCCGAGCGCCGCTGGGCGGCCCGCGGCGGGCGCGCCGGAGACATCAGCGACCTGGCGATCTGGGGGGTCCCGTTCGGGCTCGTCGGCGGCCGGCTCTACCACGTGCTGACCGACCACGCCCTCTACTTCGGTGAGGGCAAGCACCCGATCGACGCGCTCTACGTGTGGCGCGGCGGCCTCGGCGTCTGGGGCGCGATCGCGCTCGGCACCCTCGGCGTCGTCATCGCCGCCCGACGCAAGGGGATCCGGCTGCTTCCCGTGCTCGACGCGATGGCCCCCACGGTGCTCGTCGCCCAGGCGATCGGCCGCTGGGGCAACTGGTTCAACCAGGAGCTGTTCGGCAAGCCGACCGACCTGCCGTGGGGCCTCGAGATCGACCCGGACCACCGCCCGGTGGGCTACTTCCAGTACGACACCTTCCACCCCACGTTCCTCTACGAGTTCCTGTGGAACCTCGGCGCCTTCGGCCTCGTGATCTGGGCGGACCGGAGGTTCCAGCTCGGCCGCGGCCGGGTCGCCGCGCTCTACGTGATGGCCTACACGCTCGGTCGCGGCTGGATCGAGATGCTGCGCATCGACGACGTCGAGCTCAAGGACGTCGGTGGCCTGCGCTTCAACGTGTGGACGTCGATCGTGCTCTTCGTCGCGGCCGCCATCTACTTCGCCGTGGCCACCCGGCTCCGGCCGGGCCGGGAGACCGAGGTCTACGTCCCCGGGCGCGGCCCGGAGCCGGCCGCCAGCGAGGACGCCACGGCCGTCTGAGCGGTGCGTCCGCGACTCAGGCAGCGCTGCTGCGGTCGGTGACCGGGTGGTAGCCTGATCCTTGCGCTAGGGCCAGTGTCGTCCCCTGCAACGCTCCATCTGCATTGCCGATTTTGTCGGCGTCTCCCGGGTCGCACCGGGGCACGACGGCACAGACGACGACGGGAGAATGCCCGGTGCCCACTTCGCACGCATTCCCGCCGCCTCAAGGGCTCTACGACCCCCGCCACGAGCACGATGCGTGTGGCGTGGCGTTCGTCGCGACCCTGACCGGCGTGGCCAGTCACGACATCGTGGCCAAGGCCCTCACAGCCCTGCGCAACCTCGACCACCGTGGCGCCGCGGGTGCCGAGCCCAACTCGGGCGACGGCGCCGGCATCCTCATGCAGGTGCCGGACGCGTTCCTGCGCGACGTGGTCGACTTCGATCTGCCGCCGCAGTCGGCGTACGCCGTGGGCGTGGCCTTCCTGCCCGGCGACGACGGCGAGGTGGCCAAGACCCGCCGACGGATCGAGGAGATCGCCGCCGAGGAGGGCCTCGCCGTCCTCGGCTGGCGCGACGTCCCGGTCAACCCCGACATCCTGGGCACCACCGCCCTCGGCGTGATGCCGGCCTTCAGCCAGCTCTTCGTCGCCGGCTCGGGGTCCCGGGTCTCCGGGATGGCCCTGGAGCGCCTCGCGTTCTGCCTGCGCAAGCGGGCCGAGCACGAGACCGATGTCTACTTCCCCTCGCTGTCGGCGCGCACGCTCGCCTACAAGGGCATGCTCACCACCGACCAGCTCGACAACTTCTTCCCGGACCTGACCGACGAGCGCGTCGCCTCGGCGATGGCCGTGGTCCACTCGCGGTTCTCGACCAACACGTTCCCGAGCTGGCCGCTGGCCCACCCGTTCCGGTTCATCGCCCACAACGGCGAGATCAACACCGTGATGGGCAACCGCAACTGGATGCGGGCCCGCGAGGCGCTGCTCGAGTCCGACCTGATCCCCGGTGCCCTGGACCGGCTCTACCCGATCTGCACCCCGGGTGCCTCCGACTCCGCGTCGTTCGACGAGGTGCTCGAGCTGCTGCACATGGGCGGCCGCTCGCTCCCGCACTCGGTGCTGATGATGATCCCGGAGGCGTGGGAGAACCACGCCGAGATGGACGCCAAGCGTCGCTCGTTCTACGAGTTCCACTCCGCGATGATGGAGCCGTGGGACGGACCGGCCTGCGTCGTCTTCACCGACGGCT
>JAOPYB010000060.1 GCA_025964835.1 Nocardioides sp.
CCGAGAAGAGCGGCGTCGACGAGTCCGTGCTGAGCGGCGAGGGGCTGATGCACGGGCGCCGGGTCGCGGTCGTCGTGGGCGAGTTCGGCTTCCTGGCCGGGTCCATCGGCCGCGACGCCGCCGACCGCCTGGTGCTCGCGATCGAGCGGGCCACGCGGGAGGGGCTGCCGCTGCTCGCGGCGCCGGTCAGCGGCGGCACCCGGATGCAGGAGGGCACGCCGGCCTTCGTGCAGATGGTCCGGATCTCGGAGGCGGTCGCGGCCCACAAGAGCGCCGGGTACCCCTACCTCGTCTACCTCCGCCACCCCACCACCGGCGGGGTGATGGCGTCCTGGGGCTCGCTGGGTCACGTGACGGTGGCCGAGCCCGGCGCCCTGGTCGGGTTCCTCGGGCCGCGGGTCTACGAGGCGCTCTACGGCAAGCCGTTCCCCGAGGGGATACAGACCGCCGAGAACCTCTACGCCCATGGCATCATCGACGCTGTGCTCGCCCCCGGCGAGATCGCGGGGATCCTCGACCGTGCCCTGGCGATCCTGCTCGCGCCGCGGCACGGGGTCGCCACGGTGCCGGCCCCGCCCGAGGACGAGATCCCCGACGTGGACACCTGGGACGCGGTGACCCGGTCGCGCCGCCCGGACCGGCCCGGGGTCCGCCGGCTGCTCAAGTACGCCGCGAGCGACGTCGTACCCCTCAACGGCACCGGTCAGGGCGAGCACGACCCCGGGCTGCTGCTGGCGCTGGTGACGTTCGGGCAGGCGCCCTGCGTCTTCCTCGGCCAGGACCGGCGCGGGCAGACCGCCGACCACCCGATGGGGCCCGAGGCGCTCCGCGAGGCCCGGCGCGGGATGCGGCTCGCGTCCGAGCTCGGGCTGCCGCTCGTCACCGTCATCGACACCCAGGGCGCCGCGCTCTCCCCCGACGCCGAGAACGGCGGCCTCGCGGGGGAGATCGCGCGCTGCCTGGCCGACCTCGTGACCCTCGACGCCCCGACGCTCTGCCTGATGCTGGGCGAGGGCAACGGCGGGGGCGCGCTGGCCTTCCTGCCCGCCGACCGGGTGATCGCCGCCCAGCACGCCTGGCTCTCCCCCCTCCCGCCGGAGGGCGCCAGCGCGATCGTGCACCGCGACCTCGAGCACGCGCCCGAGATGGCGAGGTCCCAGCAGGTGCGGGCGATCGACCTGCACGCCCGCGGGATCGTGGACCGCATCGTGGCCGAGAAGCCGGACGCCGCCGACGAGCCCGAGGCGTTCTGCCAGCGGGTGGGTGCCCTGCTCGAGCACGAGCTGGCCGCCCTGCTCGCCTCCGGCCCGCGCTCCCCCCACGACCGCGCCCAGCGCTACACCTGAGGGGGTCGTCGCCCCTTGGAAGGTCACTACAGTCCGGCCATGACCAGGACGTACGTCGTCACCGGGGCCGCCTCCGGCATCGGGGCCGCCACCACCGCGCTCCTGCGCGAGCAGGGGAATCGGGTCGTGACCGTCGACCAGCGCGACGCCGACGTGGTGGCCGACCTGTCGACCCCGGATGGTCGCGCCGCCGCCGTGGCCGGTGTCCAGCAGCGGGCCGACGTCGTCCACGGGCTGGTGCCGTGCGCGGGCGTCGCCGGGCTGACCGGCGTCGACTCCGCCCTGGTCGTGTCCGTGAACTTCTTCGGGGCGATCGCGGTGGTCGAGGGGCTGCGCCCGCAGCTCGTGGCCGCGGGGGGCGCCTCGGTCGTGCTGATCGCGTCGAACTCGATCACCGCCCAGCCCGGTTGGAACGCCGAGGTGGCGTCCTCCTGCCTGCGCCACGACGAGGCCGGCGCCCGGGCCGCCGCCGCGAAGGTCGACGCGGTGATGGTCTACCCCTCGACGAAGGCGGCCCTGGCCTACTGGGCCCGCCGCGAGGGCGTCACCCCACGTTGGACAGGTGCGGGGATCCGGCTCAACGTCGTGGCTCCCGGCCTGATCGCGACCCCGATGACCGACCGGCTGCGCGAGGACCCGGAGCTCGGGGTCTTCGCCGACGCCTACCCCAGCGCGCTCGACCGGCCCGGCCGGCCGGAGGAGGTCGCCGCCACGATCGGCTTCCTGCTCTCCGACGCCGCCAGCCTGATGGTCGGCTCCGTGGTCTTCGTCGACGGCGGCACCGACGCGCTGATGCACCCTCTGGCGCCCGAGGGCATGCAGGTCGGCCCGATCGGCTGAGCCGTCAGTCGAGGGTCAGGCAGGACAGCGACGCGGTGGACAGCGAGTCCTTCTCCGCGGGCAGCCCGGCGAGGTCCGGGTCGAGGAAGTTCCCCTCGCCGTCGAAGAACCCGTCCTCGACCAGCGTCGGCAGGCCGATGTCCTCGACGAGCGTGCGCGCCACGCACCGCGACTGCTTGTCGCTCATCACGCTCGTCGCCGCCAGCGCGGTCGCGAAGCCGTCGACGGCTCGCTGCTCGTCCGGGCCCGGTGCCGGAGAGCCCCGGTCCGTCGGTGTCGTCGGCGCGGTCGCGTCCGCCCCGACCTGCCGGGCGATCCCGAAGTCGGCGAGGTAGGCGTGCAGGGTGGCGTCACGCCGCCGCAGGAGCACGTCGGCGGGCTTGATGTCGCGGTGCACCAGCCCGGCGTCGTGGGCATCCGCGAGCCCGGTCGCCGCCTGGGCGATCACGTCGAGCGCCGTCCGGACCGCCGGGGCGCCGTACGCCTGGAGCATCAGGCCGAGTCGCCGTCGGGGACCAGCTGGGTGGCGATGTAGAGCCGTCCCTCCGCGTCGCCGTGGGCGTAGACGTGCACGACGTGCGCCGAGTCGAGCGACGCCTGCGCCTGCGCCTCGCGGGTGAACCGGGCCCGGAGGTCCGGGTCGTCGGCGAGGTGCGCGGAGATCACCTTGAGCGCGACCTGCCGGCGCAGGCTCTCGTCGTACGCCTCGAAGACCACACCATGCCGCCGCCACCGAGTCGGCGCCCGACGCGGTAGGGCCCGATCAGCTCCCCGGGTGCGGGGTAGCCGGACTGCGAGGTCACGCTCCCTTCCTACCCCATGCCCCGGCGGTTCAGACCACTCGTCGGAAGTTGGGGGAGTTGCCGCGAAGGAAACCTCCGGCGCGCCGCGCGGCCCTAGCGTGTGCCCATCCAGTTCACCCGAAAGGATGAGGCATGACCCATCGCGACCTCAGCGACCTCGAGCTCCGCGCGCTCGCCTACGTCGACGCGCGCGAGATCGTCCGCGACCTGGTCACGCTCATCGAGGTGCCCAGCATCAGCGGGACCGACGCCGAGAGCGACATCCAGCACCGGATCGCCAAGCAGGCCCGCGAGCTCGACCTCGATCTCGACCTCTGGTCGCTGGACCTGCCGGCGCTGACCGCGGACCCGGCCTTCCCGGGGTGGGAGGCGCCCCGGTCGGAGTCCTGGGGGCTGGTCGCCGCGAGCGGACCGGGCGAGCCCGCGCTCGTGCTCCAGGGCCACGTCGACGTGGTGCCTCCCGGCGACCCGGCCCGGTGGCACGGCGACGCGTTCGAGGCCCGGCTCGTCGGTGACCGGGTCCACGGCCGCGGCACCTGCGACATGAAGGCCGGCGTGGTCGCCAACATCGCGGCGGCTCGGGCCGTGCGGGCCGCCGGCATCGAGCTGTCCCGCCCCTGGGCACTGCACTTCGTCGTCGGCGAGGAGGACGGCGGCCTCGGCGCCTTCGCCACGCTGCAGCGCGGCCACCGGGGCGAGGCTTGCATCATCACCGAGCCCACCAGCGGCACGATCACCACCGCCAACGCCGGTGCGCTGACGTTCGAGATCGCCGTGCCGGGTGCCGCCACCCACGCGAGCACCTCGTACGCCGGGGTGTCCGCGTTCGACGCGTTCCTACCGGTGCACGCGGCCCTCGCCGCCCTCGAGGGGCGCCGCAACCGCGACGTGCACCCGCTGATGGCGGAGTACCCGAAGGCATACCCCCTCTCCATCGGCCGGGTCCGCTGCGGCGACTGGGCCAGCACCGTCCCGGACCTGCTCGTGGCCGAGGGGCGCCTGGGGGTCGCGATCGGCGAGGACCCGGCCGCCGCCCGCGCCGAGCTCGAGGAGGCGGTGGCCGGAGCAGCCGCCGCCCACCCGTGGCTGCGCGAGCACCCGCCGACCGTGGCGTGGTCCGGCGGGCAGTTCGCCAGCGGCAGCTACGACGACCGCTCGCCGCTGCACGACCTCGTCGCCGTGGCCCACGTCGACGTCACCGGGCAGGAGCGTCCGCGCGAGCGCGGGGCGCCGTACGGCAGCGACCTGCGGCTGTACGCCGAGGCCGGGGTGCCCACCCTGCACTACGGGCCGGGCGACGTCCGGCTGGCGCACAGCCCCGAGGAGTCGGTGCTGGTCGACGAGGTCGTGACCGTCACCGAGTCCCTGGTGCTCGCCCTGCTCCGGGCCTGCGCCTGACCGGCCCCCCGGCGGACGTCATACGAACCGTGGGCCATTGGCGACGGTTCGTATGACGTCCGGGGGCGGCCGGGTTCAGAAGAGCAGCGCGGAGGCGGGGTCCTCGAGGATCCCGGCGACGTCGGCCAGGAAGCGCGAGCCCTTCTCGCCGTCGATGTGGCGGTGGTCGAAGGCCAGCGCGAGCGTCGTGATCTGGCGGATCGCGATCTCGTCGCCGGCGTCGCCCGACACCACCCACGGCTGCTTGCGGATCGTGCCGAAGCAGAGGATCGCGGACTCGCCCGGGTTGATGATCGGGGTGCCGGCGTCGACGCCGAAGACGCCCACGTTGGTGATCGTGAACGTGCCGCCACTCATCTCGGCCGGCTGGGTCTTCCCGTCGCGCGCGGTGGCGGTGAGCTGGTTGAGCGCACCGGCCAGGTCGAGCAGCGAGAGGTCCTGGGCGTCCTTGACGTTGGGCACGACGAGCCCGCGCGGCGTGGCGGCCGCGATGCCGAGGTTGACGTAGCTCTTGAACACGACCTCCTGGGCCGCCTGGTCCCACACCGAGTTGATCTCGCGGGTCCGACGCATGGCGAGCATGACCGCCCGGGCCAGCACCAGCAGCGGGGAGACCTTGACGTCGCGGAACTCGCGGCGGGTCCTGAGCCGGTCGACGAACTCCATCGTGCGGGTGACGTCGACGGTGATCCACTCGGTGACGTGCGGGATCGTGAACGCGGAGTCCACCATCGCCTGGCCCATCATCTTGCGGACGCCCTTGATCGGCTCGCGGGTCTCGCGCTGTGCCTCGAGGACCGGGTTTCGAGACAGGCGCTGCGCGCCTTCCTCAACCAGCGGGGAGCCGGAGGCGGCGGCCTCGACGTCGGCACGGGTGACGGTGCCCTGGGGCCCGCTCGCCGCGCAGCTCGCGAGGTCGACGCCGAGGTCCTTGGCCAGCTTGCGCACCGGCGGCTTGGCCAGCGCGCGCGCCTCGCTCGGCGTCGTCGCCCGGGCCGGCACGAACTCGGAGACGACGTCCGGGCGCTCGGCGCGCGCGGAGACTGCGGGGACGGGCTCCTCGTCGGCGGCGACCACCTCGTCGGACTGGGCGCCGCCGGGCGCGAACGCGCCCTGCAGCTGGAGCTGGGTGTTGGCGCCGGCCTCGGTGGACGGGGACGCCGGGCCCTTGCGGGCGCGCCGGATCGGCCCGCGGTCGGCCTTGTTGCGGCCGACCAGGCTCTCGCCCTCGCCGCCGCCGCTCGCGGCCGGGTTGGAGAGGTCGATCTCCATCTCGGCGGCGGGCGCGGCGGGAGCCGCGACGGGCTCGGCGTTCGGGTCGCCGACGGAGATGATCGGCGTGCCGACGGCGACCATCTCACCCTCGGGCACCATCAGTGCGAGCACCGTGCCGGCGTACGGCGACGGCAGCTCGACCAGGGACTTCGCGGTCTCGATCTCGACGATGATGTCGTTGATCTCGATGACGTCGCCGACCTTGACCTTCCAGGACACGATCTCGGCCTCGGTGAGGCCCTCGCCGACGTCGGGCAGCTTGAACTCGGACATTGCGTCTCCTTCGGAGAGTGGTCTCGACAGGCTCGACCGACGAGGGTCAGTAGCTCAGCGAGCGGTCGACGGCGTCCAGCACCCGGTCGAGGTCGGGGAGGAAGTCCTCCTCGATCCGCGAGGCGGGGTAGGGAGTGTCGAAACCGCCGACGCGAAGGACCGGCGCCTCGAGGGAGTAGAAGCACTCCTCGGTGATCCGGGCCGAGACCTCCGCACCCATGCCGAGGTTGACGTGCGCCTCGTGGGTGACGACGGCCCGGCCGGTGCGGCGTACGGACTCGAGGACCGGGCCCATGTCGAGCGGCGACAGCGTGCGCAGGTCGATGACCTCGATCGACTTGCCCTCGCCGGCGGCGGCCTCGGCGGCCTTGAGCGCCGTCTTCACCATCGGGCCGTAGGACAGCAGCGTCAGGTCGGTGCCCTGCTTGACGACACGCGAGGTGAAGAGCGGGTCGGGCTGGACCGAGTCGTCGAGCTCGGCCTTGTCGGCGTGGTACTGCCGCTTGGGCTCGAGGAAGATGACCGGGTCGTCGCTCGCGATGGCCTGCTGGATCATCCAGTAGCCGTCGACCGGGTTGGAGCAGGCGACGACCTTGAGGCCGGGCGTGTGCGCGAACTGCGCCTCGGGCGACTCCGAGTGGTGCTCGACCGCGCCGATGCCGCCGCCGAAGGGGATCCGGATGACCATCGGCATCTTGGAGCGGCCCTTGGAGCGGTAGTGCATCTTGGCGACCTGGCAGACGATCTGGTCGTACGCCGGGTAGACGAACCCGTCGAACT
>JAOPYB010000063.1 GCA_025964835.1 Nocardioides sp.
TCGCGGTAGCCGGCCAGCGACCCGAAGGCCTCCGTCGGACCCGCGCTGGGCCAGCGCGACCAGACCTGCGAGCGCCACGACGCGTGACCGGTGTCCGCCCCGTCGGCGTACGGCGAGTTGGCGCTCACGGCAAGCAGGGTGGGGAGCCACGGGGCGATCCGGTCGAGGACCTCGACGCCCTCCTCGGGCGAGTCCACCGCCACGTGGACGTGCATCCCGCACGTCCCGGCGGTGCGGGCGACGCCGCCGTAGGTCGTGAGCATGTCCCGGTAGCGGTCGTTCGGGGAGACGTGCGGTTCGAGGGCGTACGGCGACGTCGCGACGGCCACGCTGGCCAGCCCCGCGGACCTGGCCGCCTCACCGGCGGAACGCCGTGCGGCCACGAGCTGCACCGCCGTCTCGCCGAGGTCGGCCGTCGGCTCGGTCTGGGTCTCGATCTGGTGCTGGAAGAGCTCCTGGTCGAGATCGTCGTGGCCCGCGAGCACCCGTCGGGCGTCCGAGCTGGCCCGGCCCGTGGCCGGGTCCACGAGCAGCAGCTCCTCCTCCACCCCTACCAGTCTCGCGCTCACGCCCCGACGTACCCAGCGCCGGCGGCCCCAACCGCGGGGCTCAGGCGCCGTCGTCGTAGCCGGCTTCCTCCCACTCGTCGTCCCACTCGTCCCACTCGTCCCGCTCGTCCGCTCCCTCCTCCCAGATGTCCTGCCAGACGTCCTGCCACACCTCGGGCGGGACCGCGCCCAGCAGGAGCTGCGCGACGTGCGCGGCGAGGACGTGGTCGGGGTCGGCGCCGACGCACCGGTCGATCGCGCACCAGGCGTCGCACCGTGCCCGGAGAGCCAGGCCGCGAAGGCGAGCAGGGCCGCGGGCGCCGGCATCAGGGCCCGGGGCGCTCGACGGACCAGGTCGGTCCAGAAGGCGACGTGCTCGCGAGATCGGTCCCGGTCCATCAGGACCCAGACCGCGTCGCGCACCGCGAGGTCCTGCAGCCCGACCAGCAGCCGCGCCGCGTCCTCGTCGCCGGGCCGGGTGCCGTCGACCACGTGGGCGAGCACCTGGAGGAGCGCCCACGCGTCCGCGCCCCCGGGCTCCCCGCCCGGCAGCGACAGGCGCGCGACCGCGGCCGCGACCGCGTCGACCCGGTCGGGCTCCGGCTCGAGGGAGGCCGCCAGGTCCGCGCGCGACCCGTGGGTGACCCGTCCGTCGAGGACCGCCTGGGCCGCGAAGGGGTGGGCGCTGACGTCGTAGGGCACGCCCCACGGCGGCACGCACGAGCGACCGTGGAGCATCGGGAACCAGCGCTGCCCGTCGGCCCGCAGCACGTCGATGACCTCGATGCCGGACTCCCGGAAGGCCTTGACCAGGGCGCGCGAGACGCGCTTCGCCGGCGCCTGCTCGGCGGAGTAGACGACGAAGACCACCTGGGGCACCCGGTGCCGGAACGCCGGCTCCCGGAGCAGCTCGACGACCTCGGGGATCCCGGAGCGGTCCGGGGGCAGGTCGACCCGGGCATGGAAGGGGCGCCGGGACCCGAAGGTCAGCATCACGACGGAGTCGCCGGGCACGAAGCCGAGCACGACGGGCACGACGGCGAGCAGGTCCTCGGGGGTGCGGGCGGTCAGGGTGGTGGGGGCGGTCGAGGTCATGTCGTGAGCGTCTCCGGGACCGGCGACCATGACACCCGGCCGGTCCGGGCCTGTGGACAACCCGGGCGCGCGGCGACGTCCGGGACGGTCGGTGGCTCGCGCTACGGTCCTCGCGTGCGCACGTCGGCCTCGGTCCTCCACCTCGACCTCGACGCGTTCTTCGCCTCGGTCGAGCAGCGGGACAAGCCGTCGCTGCGCGGCAAGCCGGTGGTCGTCGGGGGCGTCGGCGGTCGCGGCGTGGTAGCCACCGCCTCCTACGAGGCCCGCAAGTACGGCGTCCGCTCGGCCATGTCGACCCGCGAGGCCAGGTCCCGCTGCCCGCACGCGGCGTTCCTGACCGGCCGCTTCCACGCCTATCGCGAGGCGAGCCTGGCGGTGATGACGCTGCTGCGCTCGGTCTCCCCGCTCGTCGAGCCGCTCTCGCTCGACGAGGCCTTCGTCGACCTGGCGCAGGCCGACCTTCCCGACCTCGAGCTCGTGACCGTGACCGCCTTCGCCGAGGAGCTGCGGCAGCGGGTCCACCAGGTCACCGACGGGCTCACCGCGTCGGTGGGGCTCGGCACGTCCAAGTTCATCGCCAAGGTCGCCAGCGACCTCGACAAGCCGGACGGACTGACGGTCGTGCCCCCCGGCACGGAGGTCGCCCTGCTCCGCCCCATGCACGTGACGGTCATCCCCGGCGTCGGCCCGGCGACGGCCGAGCGGCTGCGCCGGGCCGGCATCCACACCGTCGCCGAGCTCGAGTCGGTCGACCTCGAGGAGCTGGTCCGGCTGGTCGGCAAGGCGCACGGCCACGGGCTCTTCCACCTCGCGCGCGCCGAGGACGACCGGGCGGTGGTGCCCGAGCGCGAGGCCAAGTCCGTGAGCGTCGAGGGCACCTACGACACCGACCTGACCGACCGCCGGCTGATGGAGGGCCTGCTGGCACGCCAGGCGGGCGAAGTGGCCGAGCGGCTGCGCAAGCACGGTCTCGCCGGGCGGACCGTCACCATCAAGGTGCGGCTCCACGACTTCACCACGCTGAGCCGCTCGAGCACGCTCGCCTCCCCCACCGACAGCACGGCCGTCGTCGCCAGACTGGCCCGCGGCCTGCTGGGCGACCTCGACACCTCCGGCGGGGTCCGGCTGCTCGGGGTGGGCGTCTCGGGCCTGGCCGACTGGATCCAGGAGGACCTCTTCGGCGAGACGGGCGCGCAGGAGGAGGACGAGCTCCCCGAGGTCGTCGACCTGACGTCGGTCCGCCGCCGGACCTGGGCTCCCGGCATGGACGTCGTCCACACCTCGATGGGCCGGGGCTGGGTGTGGGGCGCCGGCCGGGGCGTGGTGACGGTGCGCTTCGAGACCGCCGAGACGCCCGCTGGACCCGTCCGGTCGTACGCCGACGACGACCCCGAGCTCAGCGCCTGGCTGCCACCCGATCCGGAGTGAACCGCACCTCCTCGCCCGGGCGGAGCTGGGCGCACTGCCACAGGTCGTCCTCGGCGACGACGCCGATCACCGGGTAGCCGCCGGTCGGGGGATGGTCGGCGAGGAAGACGACGGGCAGCCCGTTGGGCGGCACCTGCACGGCACCCAGCACCACGCCCTCACTGGGGAGCTCGCCCCTGCGGCTCCGCTCGAGGGGCGGACCGTCGAGGCGCATCCCGATCCGGTTCGAGTCAGCGCCCACCGTGTACGCCGTCGAGCACAGCGCCGCGAGGGCCCCCGCGACGAACCAGTCCTCGCGAGGCCCGGGCGCGACGCGGAGCGGTCCCGGCCGTCGGGGACGTGGGGTCTCGTGCGCCCGCGGGTCGCCCGTGGGCGGGGCCACCGCGAGCGTGTCACCGGCGCTGACGCGCGGCGGGCCGACCCAGGCAAGGGTGTCGGTCGAGCGGGACCCGAGGACCGGTGCGACGGCGAGACCGCCCCCGACCGCGACGTAGGACCGCACCCCGGTGACGGGCGGGCCGAGCCGCAGCACCGACCCGGCCGGCAGCCACTCTGCGCGGTCGTGGCTGCGCGGCTCCCCGTCGACGGTGACCGGGCACGGTGCGCCGGTGACCGCCACCCAGCGTCCCTCATGGGCGCGCACCTCGAGGCCGCCGAGCGTCACCTCGAGCAGTGCGGCACCGGGGTCGTTGCCCACCAGCCGGTGGGCGAGGGCGGCGGCCGGCCCGTCGAGAGCGCCGGCCCGCGGCACGCCGAGGTGGGCGTGCCCGAACCGGCCCCGGTCCTGGACGGTGGTGAGGATGCCCGCGGCGAGCACCTCGAGGACGGCGCTCACAGCGCCACGAACCGCACGCGGGTGCCGGGCGGCAGCAGGGCCGGCGGCTCACGGTCCTGGTCCCAGAGCACCGCACCGGTCGTGCCGAGGATCCGCCAGCCGCCCGGGGAGGCGCGGGGGTAGACCCCGCACCAGGTGCCGGCCAGCGCGACCGAGCCCGTGGGCACCCGGGCCCGAGGAGAGTCGAGGCGCGGGACGGCGAGCTCCGCCGGTAGCCCCTCGAGGTAGGCGAAGCCCGGCGCGAACCCGCCGAAGGCGGCGACGTACTCCACGCCGGTGTGCCGGGCCACCACCCCGTCGGTGTCCGTGCCCCAGGCCTCGGCGACGGTAGCCAGGTCGGGCCCGTCGTACGCGACCGCGATCTCCACGAGGTCGCCCGGCGCCAGCCGCTCGGTGGGCGACCAGCCGGCCAGCCGGGCCCGGAGGCCCTCGAGGTCGTCCACCCCGTCGAAGAGCACGCTCGCGGCGGCGGGCACCACCTCGGCGGCGGACACGGGCAGCGCGCGGGCCCAGGTGGCGAGGGAGAGCGCGGCGTGGGCGTCGTCGACCTCGACGAGCAGCGCGCGGCGGCCGACCGGTCGGCCGGGCAGGGACACGGTCACGGGACCAGTGTGCCGGGGAAATGGGTGAGGGGCTCCAGGTGGTATGAGCACTTGGAGCCCCTCGACTTGACCGGAAACGGTGACGCCCGGCCCACCGAACCGGAGCTCCGACCCCGCCGCCCCCGTCACCGGGCCGACGCCGCGAGTTGCCTCGCGGTGTGGATCCTCGTTCCTGTCCGATCCCCAGCCCTTCGCTTGCGGTGAGGCGAGCGGCGAGCTGGTAGGGAGAGTTCTACGGGTCCGGGAACCACTCGCGCAAGGCTTTCGGCACCGAATTTCCCACATTCTCCTGGTCCCACAACGTCGTGCACAGTTCCCCCCGGATCATCCACAGGAACCCCCCGATCTCCACAGCTTCCTCCCCAGGGCCTGTGGAACTGGCTCCGGGGCCTCAGCAGCCGCGCAGCGACCAGCCCGCGGCCTCGAGGGCCCGGCGCACCGCGCGGGCGTGATCGACCGCGCCGGGGTTGTCGCCGTGCACGCAGAGGGAGTCGACGGACGCCGCCAGCTGGACGGCCCGCGCGGCGATCTCGTCGCCGTCGGACAGCACGGACCCCGGCTCGGTGCGCGCGACCAGCCGGCCGGCGGGCGCGTAGGCGCGGTCGGGGAAGCCCTCGAGGAGGACCGCGCGACCCGCGGCCGCCGCCAGCGACAGGCACGCCCCCGGCATCCCCAGGACGGGCAGCGAGCCGGACCCGGCGAGGACCGCCGCCGCCT
>JAOPYB010000215.1 GCA_025964835.1 Nocardioides sp.
TCGTGCACGGACCGGACCGCGAGTCCGCCCGCCGCGCACTCGTCGCTGCCCTCGACGACACCGCGATCCTCGGGCTCACCACCAACGTGGGCTTCCTGCGGGCCCTCGTCGCGAGCGAGGAGTTCCGCGACGCCGCCATCGACACCGCCTGGCTCGACACCGCTGTCGTCAAGGAGCCGGGTCGGGACCTGCCGCGCATCTTCGTCGCGTGGATCAGCGCGATGCTCGTCGCCCGGCAGGACACCGGGCACCCCTTCCAGGCCGACGGCTGGCGCTCCGGTGCCGACCCGGCGCCGACCATCGTGGAGCTCGACCGGCCGGTCGTCGTCAACCGGGCGCGCGGGCGAGTCGACGACACTCCCGTGCGCGAGTTCTCGGCCGAGAGGCACGTGCTGGTCCTGTCCGTCGACGGCCGCCGCGAGCAGGCGGTCGTCAACGTGCAGCCGCACATCGTCGAGGTGGTCCACCACGGCCAGCGGTTCGTGTTCGAGCGACCCGACGTCTTCGCCGACCACGGACCGGCCGCGGGCGACGGCACGATCGTCGCGCCGATGCCCGGCACCGTCCTCGACGTCCGCGTCGGGGCCGGTCAGGCCGTCGCCGAGGGCGACGTGCTCGGGACCCTGGAGGCCATGAAGATGGAGCTGAGCCTCAAGGCGCCGTTCGGGGGGACCGTCACCGCGGTCGATGCGGTGGCCGGCGCCCAGGTGGCCCTGGGGGCGACGCTCTTCAGGGTCGAGCCCGAGACCGACACGGAGACGGACATGAGGACGGGGGAGCCCGGATGATGCGCACGCCGACGGTGGTCCGCGCCGAGGGGCTGCCCGAGCGGGTGACGATCTACGAGGTCGGCCCCCGCGACGGGCTCCAGAACGAGAGCGGCCTGGTCCCGACCGCGGTCAAGGCCGAGTTCGTCCAGCGGCTGCTGGCGGCCGGGCTGCCGATCGTCGAGGCGACCAGCTTCGTGCACCCGAAGTGGGTCCCGCAGCTCGCCGACGCCGCCGACCTGATGACCCTGCTCGGCGAGACGGGCCGGGACCTGCCGGTGCTGGTCCCCAACGACCGCGGCCTGGACCGCGCGCTGGAGCTCGGCTGCCGGCACATCGCGATCTTCGGCTCCGCGACCGAGACGTTCGCGCAGCGCAACCTCAACCGCGGCCTCGACGAGCAGTTCGCGATGTTCGAGCCGACGGTCCGCCGCGCCCGCGAGGCCGGCCTCGACGTCCGTGCCTACGTCTCGATGTGCTTCGGCGACCCGTGGGAGGGCGCCGTGCCGGTCGAGCAGGTCGTCGAGGTCGGCAAGCGGCTCTTCGACCTCGGCGCCAGCCAGCTCAGCCTGGGCGACACGACCGGCGTCGGCACCGCGGGCCACGTCACCTCGCTGGTCCGGGCGTTCGGGGACGCCGGCATGGGCACCGACCGGCTCGCCATGCACTTCCACGACACCTACGGCCAAGCGCTGGCCAACACCTATGCCGCCCTCCGGGCCGGCATCACGACGTACGACGCGAGCGCCGGCGGCCTCGGGGGCTGCCCGTACGCCGAGAGCGCCACCGGCAACCTCGCCACCGAGGACCTCGTCTGGATGCTGCACGGCCTCGGCATCGAGACCGGCGTCGACCTCGAGCAGGTCGTCTCGACCAGCGTGTGGATGGCCGCCCAGCTGGGCCGCCCGTCCCCCTCGGCCGTCGTGCGCGCCCTCGGCGGGACGGTGGGCCCCGGTACGGCAGAATCGGGCGCATGAGTCGCCGCGTCTACCTGCACATCGGTGCCCCCAAGACCGGCACGACGTACCTCCAGGACCGCCTGGCCCTGAACGCCAGGTCCCTGGCGAGCCACGGGGTGCACTTCCCCAGCCACTCGCCGCTGGTGAGTCCCGGGCTGTCGCAGTTCCGCGCGGCCCTCGACCTGCTCGGCCAGGACTGGGGCGGGGCGCCCGGCCACGCCGAGGGCAGCTGGGACGCCCTGGTCCGCAAGATCAACCGGCGCAGCGGCACGGTCGTGGTCAGCCACGAGATCCTCGCCCCGGCCGCCCCCGACCGGATCGCCCGGGTGATGGCCGACCTCGCCGGCAGCGAGGTGCACGTCGTCTACTCCGCACGCGACCTGGCCCGACAGCTGCCGGCCGCGTGGCAGGAGAGCATCAAGCAGGGCCGCAGGTGGACCTACCGGCGCTTCCTCAACCGGGTCGAGCGCGGCAAGCCGTGGTTCTACCGGGCCTTCGACCTGCCGACCGTGCTCGGGGCCTGGGGCGCGGGGCTCTCGCCCGACCGCGTGCACGTCCTGACCGTCCCGGGGGTGGGCGACCAACGCCCCGACCAGCTCTGGCTGCGGATGTGTGAGGTGCTCGGCATCGACCCGGCATGGGCGCCCCTCGACAGCACCCGCACCAACCGTTCGCTGGGCGTCGCCGAGACCCAGGTGATCCGCAAGCTCAACCGCCGGATGGACCGCGCGACGCGTCGCGAGGCGTCGTACGACGAGCTGATCCGGCAGATGCTCGCCGAGGACCAGCTCGTCGACCCGGCCGGCTCCCCGCCGGTGCGGCTGCCCCCGGGGCGCTTCGACTGGGCCGAGGAGCAGACCGAACGCTGGGTCGAGTGGATCGAGGGCAGCGGTGTCGACGTCGTCGGCGACCTCGAGGACCTGCGCCCGGCGCGGCCGGCCGAGGACGAGGTCTGGCACAACCCGGACAAGGTCAGGCGTCGCCAGCAGCTCAAGGCAGCCGTGGACGCCCTCGCCGCGATGACCCGCGAGGCCGCCAGCCGTCCCGACCCCGAGCGCCAGCTGGTACACCGGGTCCGCACCCAGGCCACCCGGTTGCGTCATCGCTGATGGACCAGCTGATGGGCCAGCCGATGGGCCAGCCGATGGGCCAGCCGATGGGCCAGCGGTGACGGGCCCGCGCGACCGGGACACACTGGGCCAGCGGCGCGCCTGGGGGTGGGTGGCGCACCTCCGCGCGGGCGGCGCGACGCCCTGGCGGGACTGGACCAACGAGGGCGAGCCGCGGGGCCGGGTGCTGCCGGGCGCGCAGCAGCTGGAGCTGCTGCGCCGCCTGAACGCCGCCGGCACCCCGGGCCCCGACCTCGTCGAGCGCACCCTGAGCGCCTCCGCGCCCGGTCGCGGCCGGTCGGACCTCGAGCTGCTGGGCGCCGTCGAGCCGCTGGCGTTCGGACCGCCGCCTGTGGACCCTGGCGAGCTCCGCGACGACGAGCTGCTGCGCGTCGCGACCGGCCTGCTCGCCGAGGACGTCGCGGCCGCCGGGCTGCCCGAGGAGCACCCGCCCACGTTCGTGCGCCCGTGGCGGACCCGCTACCGGCTCCAGGGTGACCCGGAGCTGGCCGACCCGATCCGCGCCCAGCTCGTGGCACGCGGTCGGCCGCCGGGCGGGCGTGGGTCGACCGTGCTCGTCCTGGGCGACCACCTCGACCGCATGGTCGTGGACGCCTGGACCGCCGGCTGCTTCGACGAGGGCGCCGCCGCCTGGGGCACCTGGCTCGGCTCCCGAGCCCGCCGCGACGCTCTCCCGCCCCGCATCGACCTGCCGCACGTCGCCGGGACCTGGGCCGGTCGCGTCGGGCACGGCCGGGTCCGCATCGTGCTCGACCCGGCCGCCGTGCCCGGCCTGGTGGGCGTGCGCCGGGCGTTCATTCCCCCCGAGAGCGTCCCGGCCGACGGCATCGAGCTCGGCCGGCGGATCGCCACCACGCTCGGGCTCCTGGTGCCCCGGGACCGCCGTCGCGCCCTGCTGCGCCACACGGTGCGCCCGCGGCTGGCCGCCCAGCCCGGCCCGCGCCTCGCCGTACCCCCCGAGCACGCCGACTGGCTGCAGCGGCGGGCCGTCGGGATGCGCGAGGCCGTCCGTGCTGCTGGCTACCCTGTGCAGGGCGACCCGGACAGGCTGCTGCCGGCACCGGTGGACCACGGCCGCGTGGTCGTGACGTCCGAGACCGGCGCACTGGCGCTGGCGGTCCGGTTGCTCCTCGGCGACGACGGCAAGGAGTGGTTGTGACGAAGCGGGTCCTCCTGCACGTCGGCACCCCCAAGACCGGCACGTCGTACCTCCAGGACGTCCTCTTCCGCAACCGCCGGATGCTGGCCGGGCACGGGATCCACTACCCGGCGGACCGGTTCGACGCGCACTTCCTCGCCGCCCTGGACCTGATGCGGCTGCCGTGGGGCGGGCTCGAGACCGAGGCGGTCGGCGCGTGGGACCGGCTGGCCGGGTCGGTACGCCGTTCGCGCGGCACCTCCATCATCAGCCACGAGATCCTCGCGACGGCCTCGCGGTCCCAGGTGGGGCGGGCGCTGGAGTCCCTCGGGCACGGTGACGGCGCCGAGATCCACGTGATCCTGTCGGTGCGCGACCTGGTGCGCCAGATACCGGCCGAGTGGCAGGAGAACGTCAAGCACCGCGCGGTGCTCAGCTACGAACGCTTCCTCGAGCAGATCCAGGACCCCGCCCGCGACAGCCGCATCGCGTCGTGGTTCTGGGGTGTCCAGGAGGTGCCCGACATCCTCAACCGGTGGGGCGTCGACCTGCCGCCCGAGCGGATCCACCTCGTGACGGTGCCGCCCCCCGGGGGGCCGCCGCGGCTGCTCTGGCAGCGGTTCAGCCACGTCTTCGGGTTGGACGGGCTCGACCTCGACCTCGAGGCGGAGCGGGTCAACCCGTCGCTCGGGGTGCCGGAGACCGCCCTGATCCGGCGGATCAACCGCGCCGCCAACACCGAGCTCGACCCGCCGAGCTACCGGCCGCTGGTGCGCGAGCTGCTGGCCCACCAGACGCTGTCGCGCCGCACGAGCTCGCCGCGCCTGGCGCTGCCGCCCCACGTCCACCCCTGGGCGCAGGACGTGGCGGCGTCGTGGCGCACCGAGATCGAGAAGCGCGGGTACGACGTCGTCGGCGACCTCGACGACCTGAGCGGCCCGCCGCCGCTGGAGAAGTGGTCCGACCCAGACCAGCCGTCCGAGAAGCAGGTCGCCGGTGCCGCGGTGGACGCGATCAAGGCACTGCTGCTCGAGACAGCGCGGCTGCGCCAGACCGAGGAGCGGCTGGCGGGCGAGCTCCGGGACACCCAGCTCGCCCTCGAACGGTCCTACCTGCGGCCGACGTACCGGATGCGCGAGAAGGTGGTGCGCCGCCTCCAGGACGGCCGCACCGGGCAGCGGCTGCTGAAGGCCTACCGCCGGTTGCGGGGCAGGAGCTCGCGGTCGGCGTAGCGACCGATCCGCCAGGTCGCGTAGCCGTCGGCACCCGCGCCGACGACACCGCCCACGATCGGCACCCGCCGGCCGATCGTGATCGCGAGCCGCTTTCCGGCGACCTTGGTGATCAGCTCGGAGGCGACCTCGGCCGAGATGATCCGGTCCAGGTCCGGGTCGTGCGTGGGAGCGGTGGCCAGTGCCATCGGCGGCGCCGGCAGCTTCTTCTTCCTGACCAGGGAGTTGACGTGGTCCTCGCCGAGCAGGCAGGTCAGGATCGCGTTGCGGACCCGGGGGTCGTCGAGGTCGTAGCCGCGCAGATGGGCGATGCCCGCGATCATCCGGCACTCGACGAGGGCCAGCCCCGAGATGTTGGCGGGGATCGTGAAGGCGGCCGTGACCAGGCCACCGAGGTTGGTGACGAAGCCCTGGGCGCCGGCGTAGCGAACGTGGTTCTCGATCACCTCGTGCACGGCCTTCTCGACGTCGCCGTGCTGCTCGCGCAGCTGCTTGTCGGCCGCCGTGGCCGCGGCCGGGAGGGGGCCGACACCCACGATGGCGCGGTGCAGCGCCTCGCGGACGAACGACGTGGTGAGGCCCGGCGCCAGCTCGGTGACCCGAGGCGCGAGGTGCTTGCCGATGCTGCCCTTCAGCGTCATGCGCCGATTCTACGGGCGGCTCCCCGACGACGACGGCGGCCACTACGGTGGTCGCCGTGCCCGTCGAGCCCGCCCCGTCCGCGTGGTCGTTCGGGAACCCGTCCTCGTTCGACGAGCTCGACGACCTGGTGGCGGTCGGCGCCGACCTGGCGCCGGGGACGCTGCTGGCGGCGTACCGCCGTGGCCTCTTCCCGATGCCGTCCGGCAACCCCGGCGACCCGATGTACTGGTTCTGCCCGGTCCGCCGCGGCGTGCTCCCGCTCGCCGAGCTGGTCGTCTCCCGGTCGCTGCGACGGTCCGTCCGCGAGTTCGAGATCCGGGTGGACACGGCCTTCGAGGAGGTCGTGGACGCGTGCGCGGACCCCCGCCGCGACTCGGGCTGGATCGACGGGGAGATCCGCGCGGCGTACCTGCGGCTGCACGAGCTCGGCTGGGCGCACTCGGTCGAGGCTTGGCGCGACGGCCGGCTGGCCGGCGGGCTGTACGGCGTCGCGGTCGGCGGCCTCTTCGCGGGAGAGTCGATGTTCCACCGCGAGCGCGACGCCTCCAAGGTCGCGCTGGTCGGGCTGGTCCGGGGGCTGAGCGACGAGCGGGCGGCGGAGCGGCTCGTCGACGTCCAGTGGGCCACGCCACACCTGGCCACCCTCGGTGTGGTCGAGATCCCGCGAGCGGCCTACCTGCGCCGGCTCCCGGCGACGCTGGCGGTGCAGAGCGCTGCCCTGTTCGACACCCCCACCGGTGTGTAGACGTCACCGGATGGGGCAGGGTGGTTCGTGAGACGGACCGACAAGAGGAGATCCACGAATGAAGCACGTACTGATGGCCGCCACCCTGGTGCTGGTCGCCGGCACCACCGTCGGCTGCGGCGGCGGTGACAGCAGCAAGGACAGCGGTGGGGCCCCGGCGGCCGCCTCCGAGTCGGAGTTCTGCGACACCTTCACCGCGTTCACGGAGGACATGGCGGCCTCGTCCTCCGACAAGACCGCCGACCAGATCAAGACGGCCAAGGACGCGGTCGCCAAGCTCGCCGACGTGGGCACCCCCAAGGGGATCCCGGCGGACGCCCGCGACGGCTTCGAGATCTTCATCGACACGATCAAGGGCATCGACGACAACGCGTCGCAGGAAGACCTCCAGAGCCTTGACTCCAAGCTCAGCGAGGCGGACAACAAGAAGGTCACCGCGTTCACGACGTACTACTCGGACACCTGCGCCCCGACCACGCCGTCCGAGTCGCCCAGCTGAGCGAGCTCCACGATCACGCTGACCCGCCCGAAACTTTCGGGCGGGTCAGTGCTGGTCTGTGGTACGAGCCGCGGTCTCAGACCACGCGGGGCTCGCCGTCGTCGTAGCTGACCATCGGGCGGCCGGCCTCGGCCCACTCGACCATCCCGCCGTCGAGGTTGATGGCGTCGATGCCCTGCTGGACCAGGTAGCCGACCGCCTGGGCCGAACGACCGCCGACCTTGCAGACCACGAGCAGCTGGCCCGAGGGCACCTCGTCGAGGCGCTGCGGCAGCTCCATGAGCGGGATGTGCACGGAGCCCTCGATGTGGCCGGCATCCCACTCGTCCGGCTCGCGCACGTCGAGGACGATGAGGCCCTCCGGCAGGTGCGCCGGGACGGCGTCGACGCTCACACTGGGGATCTGGGGCATGGGTCCTC
>JAOPYB010000221.1 GCA_025964835.1 Nocardioides sp.
GACAACTTCGACTTCGACACCGAGATCATCCTGGGCCTGCACGGGCAGGGCAAGAAGATCGCCGAGGTCCCGATCCCGACCTACTACGGCGACGAGATCTGCTACGTCAACGGCGTCAAGTACGCCAAGGACGTCAGCCTCGACGTCGTGAAGTTCCGGATGCGGCGGATGGGCTTCGGCGAGAGCCAGGCCGGCCCCGACGTGGAGGCCTACGAGCTCAAGCCCTCCGAGCACTCCTCGCACGGCGTGCTGCTGCGCTGGCTGGCCGCCGTGCGGCCGGCACGGGTCCTGGACGTGGGTTGCTCCGACGGTCAGTTCGCCGCCCTCGCGGGCGAGCTCGGCCACCGGGTCACCGGCGTCGACCTGGTCAAGCACGTCGGCGTGGCCGCCCGCGTCGAGCACTTCGTGGAGGCGGACCTCAACGACGGGCTGCCCACCGAGGCCGGTGCCGGCTACCGGGTCGTCGTGGCCGGTGACGTGCTCGAGCACGTGGTCGACCCGCGCCGGCTGCTCACCGACATCGCCGGCAAGCTGGCCGACGACGGCGAGGTCTTCGTGTCCGTCCCGAACTTCGCGCACTGGTACCCCCGCGCCCGGGTCGTGACCGGCCGCTTCGACTACGACCAGCGTGGCCTGCTCGACCACGGCCACGTCCGGTTCTTCACCCGGCGCAGCTTCGAGAAGCTCGTCGAGCAGTCGGGGCTGCGAATCGTGGAGCGCGAGACCGTCGGCTCACCGTTCGACGTCCTCGAGCGCGGCACGGCCAACGACCGGCTGGCGCGCGTCGCCGGTCGCGTCGGCGTCGTCGACCGGGCCGCGACCCGCGTGTGGCCGACCCTGTTCGGCTACCAGTTCCTCTACCGGCTGGCCCGGGCTTGAGTGATTCCCGGCGTCGCCGGAGGGCGAGCGCCGCGGGAGTCGCCGTCGGTGCCGCGGCGTACTTCCTCACCCTGCTCGACTTCAGCACGCGCTTCACCCGCACCGCCAGCGGGCTCGGCTTCGCCGCCAACTTCTTCGACATCCAGGCCCGGGCCATCATGGCCGGCCACGTCTGGGTGCCGGACCGCAGCCTGAGCATCGAGGGCTTCACCGAGCGCGGTCACGAGTACATGTACTTCGGGCCGTTCCCCGCTCTGCTCCGCATCCCCGTGCTGATGACGACGCACCGCTACGACGGCCGGCTCACCGTGCTCTCGATGGCGCTGGCCTTCGTGCTGCTCGCGGTGATGACGACCCGGCTGGTCTGGTTGGTCCGCGACCTGATGTACCCGGACACCCCCGTCTCGAGGACCGAGGCGACCTCGATGGCGATCCTGGTCGCGCTGGCGCTGGGTGGGACCACGCTGACCTACAACGCCTCGCTCCCATGGGTCTACCACGAGGTCTACGCCTGGGCGGTGCCGTTGGTCATCGGGTCGATGTACTGGATGCTGCGGGTGCTCCGCTCCCCTGACCTCTCGGCCATCGGCTGGCTCTTCCTCTGTGCCCTGGGCGCGGTGCTCACCAGGACGACCGGCGGCTGGGCGGTCTGCCTGGCCAGCATCGTCCTCGGGACCTGGCTGGTGACCGGGCGGCTGCACCGCGAGCGTCGGCGCACGGGTTGGGTCGTGCTGGGTGCGGCGGTCGTGGCGCTGGGCGCCGGAGTCGCGGTGAACGTCGTCAAGTTCCGTCACCCCTACCTCTTCCCGCTCGAGGACCAGGTCTTCACCGGCATCAACGAGCACCGGCGCGAGGCGCTCGCGGCCAACGGCGGCACGATCACCGGCCTCCAGTTCTTCCCGACGGCGTTCATGGCGTACTTCCGCCCCGACGGCATCCGCTTCGTCGACTACTTCCCGTGGCTCACGCTGCCGGCCCATCCGGCACCGGCGTACGACGGTGCGGTCATCGACCAGAGCTACCGCACCGGCAGCGTCACGGCGTTCATGCCGTGGCTGCTCGCGCTGACGGTGCTGTCGGTGCCCGTGCTGTTGCGGCCCGGGGTCGACGTGGGCCGCCGGATGCTGCGCGTCCCACTGCTCGCCGGGATCCTGGTGACGGGCGGTGTGATGGCCTACGGCTACTTCGCGTTCCGCTACACGTGCGAGTTCGTGCCGGCGCTGGTCCTCGGCGGCGCCGTCGGCACCTGCGCGCTCACGCACTGGCTGGAGCGCCGGCCGCGATGGCTCTCGGCCGGCGCGCTGGTCGTCCCCGCCGCGTTCACGGCGTTCTCGATCACGGCCACGATGCTCACCGGCTACTCGGCGGCCGCGGCGACGTACGGCGGACCCAGCCTGGTGAGCTACCTGGAACACCAGCACCGGCTCAGCCCCGACGCCCAGTCCCGGCTCGTCACCACCGGTGACGGCGGTCCCCCGGCCGACGGCTTCACCGACGAGATCTACATCCGCGGTGACTGCGACGCGATGTACCTCGACTCCGGCGAGGACGCCCAGCCGTGGCTGCTCGTCGAGCGCCGCAGTGCGGTCGTCGTCGCCAGGCTCGACCGGCGGGCCCGGGCCGCGAAGGTCCAGGTCGTGCGGATCGACACGTCGTACCCGAGCAGCGTGTGGCTGCAGACCGACGGGCGCGGGCGTGCCCGGGTGCTGCTGACCACGCGGATCGGCACCCAGCCGGGCCAGTGGTTCGACGTGCTCGACCCGGGAGTCGTGCGGATCGGGGTGCGAGACCGGCCCGAGCTCGGCTACGCGGAGATCAGCTCAACCCCGGGCGGCCCGGTGGGCTACGTGCCGACCACGGAGTACGGCACCGACGGGGTCTCGCGCCCGATCGACGTCGAGGCGCTGACCGACACCGGGCGTGGGGCGGCCAAGGGCCTGGACCTCCGCGTCGAGAAGGGCCTCACGCCGCCGCTGTGCGAGCGCCTGCGGAACGGCGCCTGACGTGCGGATCGCCATCCTGACCTGGCGCGACTCCACCCACCCCGACGGTGGCGGGTCCGAGGTGTTCGTCGAGGAGGTCGCCCGCGAGCTCGTGCGCCGTGGCCACGACGTGACGATGCTGTGCGCCCGACACCCCGGCGCGGCCCCCGTGTCCGACCTCGACGGCGTCCGGGTGCTCCGCATCGGCGGCCGGCTCACCGTCTATCCACGCGGCCTCCTGTGGGTCCTCACCCGGGGGCGCGGGCAGGACGTCGTCGTCGACGTCATCAACGGGCTCCCGTTCGGCACCCCGCTGGTGCGCCGGCGCGGACTGGTCGCACTGGTGCACCACGTCCACCAGCGCCAGTGGCAGATCATCTACCCCGGACTCCGCGGCCGCGTCGGGTGGTTCGTCGAGCACCGCCTGACGCCCCGGCTCTACCGCCGGTTCCCGCACCTGACCGTCTCGAACGCCTCGCTCGAGGACCTGGTGGCCATGGGCATCCCGCGCCCGTCGCTCACGGTCGTCCGCAACGGCGTCGCCACCACCCCCACGGGGGTGCCCAGGTCGGTCACGCCCCGGCTGTGCGTGCTCGCCCGGCTGGTGCCGCACAAGCAGGTCGAGCACGCGTTCGCGGTCGTCGCCCGGCTCCGCACCGAGCTGCCCGACCTTCACCTCGACGTCATCGGCGAGGGCTGGTGGCACGACGAGCTCAGCGCCGAGGTGGCCCGCCTCGGGATCGGCGACCTGGTGAGCTTCCACGGTCACGTCACGGCCCGACGACGAGACGAGATCCTGGCATCGGCGTGGCTGATGCTGCTGCCCTCGGTCAAGGAGGGCTGGGGGCTGGCGGTGCTCGAGGCCGCCGTGCAGGGCACGCCCACGGTGGCGTACCGCTACGCCGGTGGCGTCACCGAGTCGATCGTGGACGGTGCGACGGGGATGCTGGCCGACGACGAGGCCGGCCTCTTCCGGGTCACCCGCGAGCTGCTGCTGGACGCCGGGAGACGCGAAACGCTCGGCCGACAGGCGGCCGAGCGTGCGGTGAAGTTTGCGTGGTCAGGGACGACCGACGTCGTGGAGCGGGTGCTGGCCGAGGCTCAGGACTGGTCGCCGTAGACCAGGATCGGCTGGCTGGCCGGGTTGGTGGCCGGTGCCTTCGTCTGCGAGTACACGACGCCGTACATCGTCACGGAGGCAGTCAGGCCACCCGCGATGACGGGCAGCAAGAACTTCAGCAACAGCGGCACGGTGCCTCCCTCTCCCAGTTTCGAGCCGAAGGGTATCACCCGACCGGCGCCCGCGCGGCTTTCCCGCGACGTCGCGCGGCGAGCATCGAGCCAGCCGCCACGAGCACCAGGGCGAGCCCGTCGGCCAGGCCCGTAGCGACCCGGGCCGCGGTCCCGGCGGACGTCGCCGCGGGCGTCGCGCCGGGCACCCGGTAGAGCGCCAGGTCGGCGTCGGAGTACGCCGCGGTGAGGCCGGACAGGTCGAGGTCCGGTGCGTCCGGGTCGTCGAGGTAGACCAGTGCCCAGGTGACGTGCTGGTCGCGGAGCGCGTCGGCGACCGGGCCGCTGCGGAGGGCCCGGCCGAGCGCCTGACCGCGCACGCTCTCTCCGCGGATCGTGGTCGGCCCGACCCGGAGGTCGTCGGAGGCGAGCACGTCACGGTCGAACCAGCGGGTGGCCGGGTCGGACGAGATCAGGCCGTTGCCCCAGCCGAAGCCGCGGTACGAGCGCCACGGCAGTGTCGCCAGCGAGGCGCCCGCCGGGCCGTCGTCGACGATCCCCGCGACTCGGTCGAGACCCGCCGGGTAGGTCACCGGCCGCACGGTCGGCCAGACCGACGCCGCGCCGTCGGGCACCAGCAGGAACGGCAGCGGGACCGCGACGAGGCCGGCCGCCAGCACGACCTCGGCCCCGTGGCGGCGAGCCGCCTCGTCGACCAGGTGGGCCAGCGCCGCGAACGAGACCGCGGCCAGCACGGCGAGGGGCGCCAGGAACTTCTGGCTGTCGCGCAGCAGGCCGGCGCCCGGCACGGACTCGACGAGCCAGCGGACCAGGTCGCCGCCGCCCGGGATGCTGGACAGGAAGGCCAGCAGCAGGCCGACACCGGCCAGGACCGCCAGCCGGACGGTGTCGTCGCGGCCGCGCACCCGGACCAGGGTCCGCCGGGCGAGGACGAGGGCGGCCACGACGAGGAGGGCGGTGACGGTGGACCACCAGGAGTCCCGGGTCCCCGGCACGCTGTTGGCGTCCCAGATCCCGCCCAGCCCGAGCAGCGCGGTGAGCACCCCGACCTGGCCCTCGGATCCCGCCGTGAACGCATCAACCCCGGCCGGGTCGGAGGTGGCCGCCGCAGCGCCCACGACCGACGGGACCAGCCAGGGCAGCTGCAGGGCGACGCAGACCAGCACCAGCCAGGCGGTCCGGGACGAACGGCCCGCTCCCCCGGACAGCACCGCCAGGGCACCCAGGGCCCCGCCCGTCGGTGTCAGCGACGCCAGGCCGAGCCAGGCCGCGGTGGCCCCGAGGTCACCGGGTGCGCCCGACTCCCGGTAGCGCCGCGCCGCGACCAGCAGCCAGGGCACGGCGGCGTACCCCGCGAGGAGCGCCCACTGACCCAGCGCCAGCCGCTCCACGACGAAGGGGTTCCAGACCGCGAAGCCACCGGCGGTCAGCCGCGCCACGGTGCCGAGCCCGGGCACCAGGCGGTGGGTGCCCCAGCCGGCGGTCGCGAGGATGACGGGGATCGCCACCCGGGCCAGCCAGCCACCGTCGACGACGGAGGTCAGGACCGAGACGACGGCGTCCAGCGGCACCGCCCGAGGGGCGCCGTCGCCGAGTCCCACCGACGCGAGCGTCCAGGGCTGGCGCGGGACGAAGACGAGGTCGCGCGCCAGGGGGTAGCCGCCGTGGGCCAGGAGCGGCAGGCACAGCACGAGCGCGAGCAGCACCGGCCACGCATCCAGGACGACGGCGCTCCGGCGCACGGACGGACGCTCCACCGCCGCCTCCTCGCCGCCCGGCCCCCCGCGGCGGCCTCCTATGCTGCAGCCTATTCAGCCGACGACACCGGGGGACGCATGACAGGCGCGTGGGGGGCAGCCGGGTTCGAGGCGGCCTTCGCGGCCGCCGGGCCGATCCCGGGCTGGCTGACCCGGGGCCAGGCGCGCGACCTCTACGACGCCGGCACCGCAGTCCCGCCCGGCGGCGTCGTCGTCGAGATCGGCAGCCACCACGGCCGCTCGGCGGTGGTGCTCGCCTCGGCGCTCCCGGAGGGTGCCCGGCTGGTCGCGGTCGACCCGTTCCCCGACGACTGGCGCTACGGCGCGGCCGGCACCGAGCAGGAGTTCCGGGCGCACACCCGGCGTGCCGGCGTCGCCGGCGCCATCGAGCTGCGGGTGGCGACCAGCGCCCAGGTCCGAGCCGACTGGTCGGGCCGCCTCGACCTCGTCTACGTCGACGGCAAGCACGACTTCTGGACGGTCCGCGACGACCTGGGCTGGGCGGACCTGGTCGCGCCCGGCGGCTCGGTCTTCGTGCACGACGCGTTCTCCTCCCTCGGCGTGACCACCGCACTCCTGCGCACCGTCCTGCCGTCGCGGTCCCTGCGGTACACCGGGCGCACGGGGTCACTGGCCCACCTCCGGGTCGCCCCTCCCTCGTGGGCCGACCGGGCGCGGCTCCTGGCCCAGCTCCCGTGGTGGCTGCGCAACCTCGTGGTGAAGGTGTTGCTGCGGCTGCGGCTGCGGCCGCTGGCCCGGGCCCTCGGCCACCACGACGCGGCCGATCCCTACTGACCGGCGAGTGCCGTCCTGCTGGGGAGATGTCCTAGGCTCGGCGAGTGACGACGACGACCGATCGCCCCCGGGGCAGCCTGCGTGGCATGCTCCGCGGCAGCGCCGGCATCGCGGTGGCGATGGCGGTCATGAACGTCGCCACGTACGCCTTCCAGATGGTCGCGGCCCGCGTGCTCGGCCCCGCGTCGTACGGCGCCATCGCGGGCCTGATGGCGCTGCTGATGGTGATCGCGGTGCTGCAGCTGGGTCTCCAGGCGACCGCCGCCCGGCGGATCTCGGCCACGCCCGACCACGTCGCCCAGATCGAGCAGGTCATCCTCGGGGTCACCTACCGGGCGGCCTTCGCGCTGGGCGCGTTCATGCTGCTCGCATCGCCCGCGGTGTGGGTGCTGCTGCGCCTCGACAGCCCCCTGCCCGCCGTCATGCTGGCCGTCGCCGCCGTGCCGCTGACGATCATGGGTGGCCAGGCCGGGATCCTCCAGGGCGAGCGGCGCTGGCTGCCGCTCGCGGTGCTCTACCTCGGCGTCGGTGTGCCCCGGGTGGCCATCGGCTCGATCTGCATCCTGATCAGCCCCACCGAGACCAGCGCCATGCTCGGCGTGCTCCTCGGCCTCCTCGTGCCCGCCCTCGTCGGCTGGTACGCACTGCGCCGCGGACGGGTCGCCGGCGCCACGAGCGTCGACCACGAGACCGGCCCGATGGTCCGCGAGACCGTGCGCAACTCCGTCGCCCTGCTCGCGTTCTTCGTGCTCTCCAACGCCGACATCGTGGTGGCGCGCAACGTCCTCGGCTCGCACGACGCTGGCCTCTACGCCGGCGGCCTGATCCTGACCAAGGCCGTGCTCTTCCTGCCGCAGTTCGTCGTGGTCGTGGCGTTCCCGTCGATGTCGACCGTGGACGAGCGCCGGCTGGCGCTGCTGCGCAGCCTCGGCGCGGTCGCCGCCCTCGGGCTCGCGTGCACCCTCGGCGCGCTGCTGCTGTCCGACGTGGCGATGGTCTTCGTGGGCGGCGGGGAGTACTCCGACGTGCAGTCGCGGCTCTGGACCTTCGCGGTCCTGGGGACCCTGCTGTCGATGCTGCAGCTGCTGGTCTACTCGGTGCTGGCCCGCCAGGGCAC
>JAOPYB010000154.1 GCA_025964835.1 Nocardioides sp.
GCCGCCGAGGAGTCCGGCTTCGACGCGATCTTCACCGCGGAGGCCTGGGGCTCGGACGCGTTCACGCCACTGGCCTGGTGGGGCCGGGAGACCTCGCGCGTGCGGCTCGGCACCTCGATCGTGCAGATGTCGGGCCGGTCGCCCGCGTCGATCGCGATGCACGCGCTCACGCTCGACCACCTGAGCAACGGCCGCGTGGTGCTCGGCATGGGCGTCAGCGGACCGCAGGTCGTCGAGGGCTGGTACGGCCAGCCGTTCAGCAAGCCGCTGGCCCGCACCCGCGAGGTCGTCGACATCATCCGGCAGGTGCTCGCCCGGGAGGCGCCGGTGACCAACGACGGCCCGCACCACCCGCTGCCCTACGACGGCGAGGGCGCGCTCGGTCTCGGCAAGCCGCTCAAGTCGATCGTGCACCCCTTGCGGCCGGACATCCCGATCTGGCTGGGCGCGGAGGGACCCAAGAACGTTGCCCAGACCGCCGAGATCGCCGACGGCTGGCTCCCGATCTTCTACACGCCGGGCTCGGCCGCGCTCTACCAGCCCTGGCTGGACGAGGGCTTCGCCCGCCCCGGCGCCCGGCGCACCCGCGCCGACTTCGAGATCGCGGCCACCTGCCACGTCCAGGTCGTCGCCGACGCGGCAGCGAAGGCGGCCGTCGTCGACGCCATGAAGCCAATCATCGCGCTCTACATGGGCGGCATGGGCGCCAAGGAGCAGAACTTCCACAAGCAGGTGTTCGAGCGGATGGGCTACGCCGACGTCGCCGACGAGGTCCAGAGGCTCTACCTCGACGGCGCCAAGGACCAGGCCACCGCCCTGATCCCGGACGAGCTCGTGGACGACATGCACATCATCGGAACCGCGAGCGAGGTCCGCGAACGCGCCGACCAGTGGGAGGAGACCGGTGTGACCACCTTGCTGCTGAGCTGCCGTACGCCCGATGAGCTCCGAAAGATCGCGGACGTGCTGGCCTGAACGGGCACGCTGCGACGGGCCCGCAGTCGTCTTCTCGGCGTTTCCCCGCCGCGCCGTGGGGTACGGACCTCCATGGCGTCAATTCGCGTCGGACTCGTGGCCGATCCAGCCGCGCCGACCGAGATCGCACGCGGTATGACTGACCTGAGCCCGCTCGGCGGCAGCGACGCCTGGGACATCATCGTCGTGAGTGAGCCGTTCACGACCGGTTCCGAGGACGTCGAGACCGCGGTGGGTCGACTGCAAGACCAGGCTCGTCAGGGAGACTGGGACCTCGTTGTCGGCTTGACCGAACTTCCACTCCACGACCAGGAGGGACGGCACCTTCTGGTGCAGACCGATCCAGCGCGCCGGACCGCGGTGCTGTCACTGCCGGCGTTGGGCGGACTGAGGATGCACGCCCGTGCCCGTCGGGCGGTGCGCGAGCTGGTCGGCGCGATGGCAGACCCGAACGCAGAGGACGAGTGCCGCGAGACCCTCCCGCACCTACGCGGCCGGTGGCGGCTACTCCTGGGCATGGTCCTCGCCAACCGTCCGTGGCTCCTGGTGCCCGGCCTGAAGTCTGCGCTCGTGGCGGCGCTGGCGACCGGAGCCGTGGCCACGATGAACTCGACTGTCTGGCTCCTGGCGGGCTCGCTCTCGTGGTGGCGCCTGGTGGTCGCGACGATCGCCTCGGTCGCTCTCGCCGTTGCTTGGCTCTTCGTCGACGGCGAGCTCTGGGATCGCCCCGACGACGACTCCCCGCAGGCGCGAGAAAGGTCTCGCCTGTACAACGCCTCAACAGTCGTGACCTTGATGGCCGGCGTGCTGATCTGTTACGCCGCCCTCTACGTCGTGAACCTGGCGTGGGCGTTCTTCGTCCTCGATCCAGGAGTGATGGGCGGGTACCTCCACCGTTCGCTCGGCTACGGCGACCTGCTGGTCCTGGCCTGGTTTGTCGCCTCAGCAGCGACCGTCGGCGGCGGCCTCGGCTCCGGCCTGGAGTCGGACGAGGCGATCCGCGCCGCCACCTACTCCAAGCGGGAGGAGGACCGGCGCGATCGCCTCGCGCGCGCCCGGTCTCCCAAGTAGTGCACCGGGTGACTCTGCCCGACATCAGCGCCGCAGCGGGGTCGGCTTCTCTGAGGGCGGCATGGGCACGCCGCAGTCGACCATTCGGAGGTAGGCCGTCGGCGCCATGCCCACCTCGCGCTTGAACCCTGCCTGGGGAGCCCGCACCTGAGGTGGAGCTCAGTGGCCAGGCCCACGTTCGTCCATGGCTCGACGGGTCGTTCCTCGATGAGGTCGACTGGGCGCTTGATGACGCCTCCGGGCGCCCTGCTGGAGAGCCCGATGGCCGCTTCGCTGTGATTGTGCGGCTGCCCCAGCAGCAGCCCATCGAGCACCAGGCCCTCGAGGTGGCGACCGGCCGCCTGGCTCGCGGCCAGGCCTGAGGGTTGCTCGAGCTCCTGCGCCACCAGCACGAGCACCGTCGGGAGTCGTCCAGCGACGTGAACCGGGGCCACGCCGAAGTCGAAGCGCAACCCTGCGGACCGGGCGCCCAAGCAGTCGTTGAGCTCCGCCTCCAACCCGGCACGTGGGATCATCAGGCAGACCTGGACGCAGTCCGCCGACCACGAGATCTCCGCGGGCATCTCCGGAGAGAAGACCAGGCTCTGACGCGCGACGGTTCCCACTGACTTGCTCTGCCCGCACCGGGAGACCGCGTGGCCGCGAATGGGCATGTCACGTGGAAGTTGTGGGCATCCTCGGTCACTTGTCGGACGCGACGACCGTACGAGGGTGTCCGCACGTGATCACGCCGATCTGGAGGCCAGCGAGATCCATCTCCCGTGACGCGGACCGAGGAAGGTGACGGTTGGGGAGGTACTGCCTGGAGACGATGTCCTCGTCCTCGCCGGCGTCGGTGGTCCGCTCGGGCGTATGGCTCCCGACTCTGCCGAATGCCTCGCTCCTCCCAGCGTGCTTCGACGACGTACGACTGTCCACCCTTCTCGGACGGCTGACGGTCATGTGCCCACCTCTACAAACGATCGGTTCGTGCACTAGCCGATCTGCGCACTCATCTGTCCAGAGTGCGCATCTCGACGGCCCGACTGTTCTCGGGTTTCGACAAGGCACCCATGCTTGGACTATGCACACCGCCCCCCGAGCATTGTGGTGCCACCCCCCTCGTGGGCGCCTCCGCCCGACCATGGGCGGTGGAGCATCGGCGTTCTGAGCCATCAGAGCGCACCAGGCTCGGTCCCCTGGGTCGACCCGGCAGCGCTTCAGACGCTGATGTGTCGCGCCGGACTTGCTGTCGCGGTGCTGGACGGATCTGGGCGGCTGTCGATGCTGAGCCCGGGTTTGGAGCACCTCCTGCATCGGACCTTCTCAGTCGTGCCAGCCGAGTCCCTGGCGGAGGTGTTCCACCTGCACGACGAGGGCGGCGCCCGGCTTCTCCGGCCCGATGAAGTTTCGATCGTTCGGGCCTCTGGCGGGGAGGTGGTCGAAGACGCGATTGTCACCGTGAGAGCTCCGGGCCAGCCGGTCCGTCATCTCCGCGTCAACGCCTCGCCGATGGTCTCGCATGACGGCGAGCGGCAGGGCGCCTGGGCGGTCATGACCGACGTCACCTGCCTGGTGGCTGCCGCGCGCGGGGAGCTGAACCGGTCCCTGGCCGAGACCGTGAACCACAACCTTCGGACACCACTGACCACGATGCTGGGTCACGCCGAGCTGCTGATGGACCAGCAACACGATCTCCCTCCGGGAGCCAAGCGTTCGCTCGAAGCGGTGTGGCGGGCGGGCCAGCGCCTGACGGACGTGGTGACGTGGATCTCTGAATGGATCGACCTCGCCTACACGACCGAGAACCAGGGCAGGGCAGTTGACCTCGCTGAGTACCTGTATGGAAAGGAGCGCTCTTGATCGCGGGCACTCGGGCTGCCCCGACGACGCGATCCGCGGTCAGCCAGCACAGTGGCCCTGCAGCGGGGCCCCGAATCTCGCTCATACCGCGACCACGGGACCCGAGTCAGGTTGCCGCGAGCACCTCACCGGTGAGGCCGTCGATCAGCTGGGTGCCGTCAGCGGCGGATCGCAGGGCCCGCAAAGCGATGGATCGGCGGTCGAACGACTGCAGCTCCGTGCCTGAAGTCGGGCCGGTGAGGATCCAGCGGCGGGCCGCCCGGACCCCGCGGGCGGGCCGCACGGGTTCCGGCTCGCGGTCGACGAGTGCGACGTACCCGCCGTGCAGCGCTTCCGCGAGGCGGGCAGCACGCACCCGACCGATGCCGGGATGGCCACGCAGGCCCTCGGGTGCGGCTGCCGCGACCGCCGCGAGGCTGCCGTAGGAGGCGAGCAGGCTGCGGGCCATGGTGGTGCTGATGCCCGGGACGACGGAGAGCATCGCCTCAGCCTGCGCGGACGGGTGGCGCGGTGCGCGGCGGGGGCCATCGGTGCGGGTGGTGGGTTCGGCACGGCGGGCACGCTTGGCGAGCCGAACGATCCAGGCCGCGCTGTCCTCGGCGTCCAGGCTGTGCAGCACGGTGAACCCGTCCTCGACCAGTCGGCACACCGCCCCACGCCACGCGTCTTCGGGGATCCCACGCGGTTCGCCCTCCACCAGGAGCACCGCCTGGGGGAAGGCCGACTGCAGTCGGACGGCCTGATCGAAGATGCGCCCGTCGCGGATCGACGCGCCCAGGTCATTCGGACCTTTGCGCTCGACCGCCAGCCCAAACCCGAGCACGTAGTCACCCACCGGCAGGTCGGTCAGCTGCACATCGAGACCGGCGGTGACGAGAGCATCCGGGATCGCACTACCGCGCTCGCGGTAGTCGACCAACACTGGACCTACGGCGACCACACCGAAACGCTACCGGCACCCTGGTGCGAACCACGGCAGCGGCGACGTCGCTGCGGTCAGGCGGCGTAGTCGAGCTGCAGTGTGATGGGTGAGTGCCAGAGCTCGACGACCAGGGGTTTCCGGGAGCCGGGAGGCTCTGTGCCGGCGGGTGTGCCGGGGAGTCGGCGGGTGCCGGTGTGGTCGACCTGCTGGTCCGCGACGTGCAGGAGGCGTAGGGGAAGGTGTCGGCCGGCGTCATCAGCTGCACGGCCTGTCGATGTCGCTCGGGGATCTCATAGGCATCGACCGGGGCCTGGCCGGCGAGGTCGAGGACGGGCTGGGCCTTGAACCGCGCCCGCGGGCCCAGGACCCGGCGCAGCCAGTCCTCGGTGACCGGGCCGTGGCCCTCGACC
>JAOPYB010000158.1 GCA_025964835.1 Nocardioides sp.
CGCGCTGATGACCTTCTACGGCCTCATGTGGGCCGCGGGCGGCAACGACATCATCGCCATCAAGCTGCACGCGAGCATCAACCAGATCACGTACTTCATGCGGGCCGCGGTCTTCATCGGGCCGGTCGTCGCGTTCTTCATCGCGCGACGCTGGTGCATCTCCCTCCAGCGCCACGACCAGGAGTCGCTGCTGCACGGCTACGAGACCGGCATCATCATGCGGTCGCCGGAGGGTGGCTACAGCGAGCGGCACCTGCCGGTCGACCCGAGCCGCGCCTACTCCCTCACGGCGCGCGAGCGCGACGAGGTCTTCACCCCCGAGTCCGAGACCGACGCCAACGGCGTGCCGGCACCGGGGGGCGGCCGCAAGGAGAAGCTCCGCGCCCGGCTGTCGACGCTGTGGTTCGCCGACAACATCCAGAAGCCGACGACCGAGGAGCTCGAGGCGGGCCATCACCACGCGGAGCACGAGCACGAGCTCCAGGCCGGCCTCGACCACTCCGCCGACGGTCACCAGTTCGACGGTCACCACCTCGTCGACGAGGAGCACCTCCGCTCGCACTGACCCGCCCAAAGCTGACCCGCCCGAAACTTTCGGGCGGGTCAGTGCCTTTCGCGGGCACGTCGGCGGCCCTCGAGCAGCATCTCCTCGATCGTGCGCCGCTGGCCGTGGACGTGGTGGCTCCGGGCCACGACGATCGTCCAGCCGTACTCCTCACGTGCCCAGGCCCGGCGCTCCTCGTCCGGCTCCGCCCGGTCGTCGCCGTGGAACGCAGCCCCGTCGTACTCTGCGGCGAAGCGTTCCGCCGGCAAACCGATGTCGAGGTAGTAGTGGCTCCCCGTCGGTGACGGCACGGCGACCTGGCACTTGGGCCGCGGGAAGCCCAGGTCCAGCCAGCGCAGCCGCAGGACGCTCTCCCCCGGCGACTGCGAGCGGGGATCGACGATCGGGACCAGCGCGCGCAGCTGCACCACGCCCCGGTATCCCGCGAAGCGCAACGGGCTGACGGCGAGCTCCCCCATCGTGAACCGACCCAATGCGGCCAGGGAGTCCATCGCGGCCAGTGCCTGGTCGCGATGCAGGAGGCGTCCCAGGTCGGTGGCCGTGCGCAGCGCACTCGTCACGCGGACCCCCTCCAGCGTCACCACGTCGGACTGGGACAGTGCGCGCTCGCCGCTCGACACCAGGGTGTTGCGCAGCCGATGCCCGGGCGGACAGAACACGTGCACGGCCGGGGTCTCGAGGTGGTCGTTGGGAGCGAGGATCATCGAGGCGCCCCAGAGCCACCCGGCGGTGCGGTCGGTCACCACGCATGCGTCGGGGACCACCAGGCGCAGGACCGCGAGCCGCAGCTCGAGCGAGTCCGGCAGGTCTGAGGCGTGGTAGACCCCGCGGAGGGGGTGGGCCAGGTAGCCGGCCCGGGTCCAGCGCCGCAACATCGCGTACGTCGCTCCCGACGCTCGCGCGTCCGTCGAGGTGAAGGGCTGTCTGCGGGCCAGCAGGTCGTGGAGGACCGCCAGCTCCCTGCCGATGAGCGTGGCCGAGGTCGTCATGGCGGGAGCGTGCCCGCCGAGGGCTAGGCACGCACCCGCCCCGGTCGCGCCTGTGGAAAACGCTGACCTGCCCGAAACTTTCGGGCGGGTCAGCGTGAAGTTTCGGGCGGGTCAGCTCAGGGCGGAGGCCGCGCGGTAGTCGGCGTAGCTCGCGTTCCAGTCGCCGTAGCCGTTGTCGAGGGTCATCGGCCGGTCGGTGCCGGTGTACTCGACCACGTCGCCGCGGCGGGACATGGCGTAGAGCCAGGCGGCGTCGGCGGTGCTCATGCCGGTGCAGCCGTGCGACACGTTGGAGCTGCCCTGGTAGCCGACGGACCACGGTGCGGCGTGGATGAACTCGCCGCTGTACGTCACCCGCATCGCCCACTGGACGTTGTCGATGTCGTAGGCGTCCGCGCTGCCGGCCGGGATGCCGACGGTCTCGGAGTTCATCCGCTTGCTGTCGAACTTCTCGATGATCACCTTGATGCCCGAGCGGGTGGTGAAGCCGGGTTTGCCGGTCGTGATCGGGAGGGTCCTGAGCAGCTTGCCGTTCGAGAAGACCTGCATCTGGTCGGTCTGCGCGTCGACCTTGTAGACGTGGGCGTCGCCCACCGCGAAGTCGACGTGCCGGCTCTCCTGGCCGTAGATGCCGCCACCGGCGGGGACGCTGTTGATGTCGACGTCGACGCTCACGTCGGAGCCGGCCTTCCAGTACGACTTCGGCCGCCAGTGGACCTCGGTGTCGCTCAGCCAGTGCCAGGTGCCGGGCTGGCGCGGCGAGGCCGTCACCGACATGTGCTTCTCGATCGACGCCCGGTCGGTCACCGGCACGTCGAACGTGACGATCACGGGCATCCCCACCCCGACGGTCTCGCCCGCGAGCGGGGCGACCGAGGCATAGGTCTGCTGGGCGAGGGTGAGGTCCGCGGTGTGGAAGCGGGACGTCCGGGTGACCTTCTTGCCGTCCGCGCGCTCGGCGACCGCGCGCACGACGTAGTCGCTCCCGGGCTCGAGGCGGTCGCTGGCCGTCCAGCTGCTGCTGTCCTGGGAGAGCTCACCCGCGAGGGCGCCGGCCGGCGAGCCGACGCTCACGGAGTCGAGGGTGCCGCCGCTGGCGGTGATGCGGACCTGCTTGTCGACCGGCACCGCGTCGGTCCGGTCGCCGATGCTCGAGCTGACCCGGAGCTTCGCGGGCGCGGCTGCCGCCTGGGTCGTGCCCGTGCTGCCCTGGCTGCCCCGGGATCCGGACGGGCTGCCCGTGGTGTCGGACTGGCAGGCGCCCAGGCCGGTGGTGGCCAGGACCAGGGTCGCCGCGCCGACCAGGAAGCGGCGCGTGCGCCGACCCGTTGTGGCCGCGCGGAAACGACTCTCGGACATGCAGGTACTCCCCGTGACGAACGTGTGTGGACGTGCGTCAAGGGTAACCGCTGGCCGGGCATGCGAAGACCCCGCGGAGCAGTGGCAACGCTCACGCGGGGTCTCGGCAACTTTTCGGCCGGTGGTGGGATCAGTGGGCGTGCTCGCCCCGGTAGTACTCGAAGATCCAGCCGCTCAGCGCCACGGCGCCCAGCGTGACGCCGATGATGAACATCCACCAGGCGGCCACCGCCACGGCGAAGACCATGACGCCGAGGGTCAGACCGCACCACAGCGGCCACCAGGAGTACGGCGGGAAGAAGCCGAGCTCTCCGGCGCCGTCGGCGATCTCGCCGTCCTTGCGGTCCTCCGGGCGTGGGTCCATCTTCGCCGCGTGCACGCCGAGGTAGAGCGTCACCATCGCGGTGAGCAGCGTCGTCATGGTCAGGGCCGACGTGCCGGTCCAGTCGCCGGTGATGAACCAGTACGCCGGGCTGACGAGCACGAGGAACACCGTCGGCATCCCGAAGATCCAGGCCTCAGCCTTCATCGGCCGTCCTCCTCGTGCGTGTTCGGGTCGGTGTCCGGGTCGGGCGTGTCGGAGCGGTTCCCGAGCATCTCCGCGCGGCCCTCCATGTCCGGGGCGTCCGCGACGTCGCCGTCGCGGGCCGCTTCGTTCTGCTCCAGCTCGATCGCCGCGATCTCCGGGTGGTGCAGGTCGAAGGCGGGTGCCTCCGACCGGATCCGCGGAAGCGTGGCGAAGTTGTGCCGCGGCGGCGGGCAGCTGGTGGCCCACTCCAGTGAGCGTCCCCAGCCCCACGGGTCGTCGACCTCGACCATCGGGGCGTGCTTGCTGGTGATGTAGACGTTGTAGAGGAACGGCAGCGTCGAGGCACCGAGCAGGAAGGCGCCGATCGTCGAGACCTGGTTGAGGGTCGTGAAGCCGTCGTCCGGCAGGTAGTCGGCGATCCGGCGGGGCATGCCCTCCACACCCAGCCAGTGCTGGACGAGGAAGGTGGTGTGGAAGCCGACGAACAGCAGCCAGAAGTGGACCTTGCCGAGACGCTCGTCGAGCATCTTGCCGGTCATCTTCGGCCACCAGAAGTAGAAGCCGGCGAACATCGCGAACACCACCGTGCCGAACACGACGTAGTGGAAGTGCGCCACCACGAAGTAGGAGTCCGACACGTGGAAGGCCAGCGGCGGGCTGGCCAGGATGACGCCGGTGAGACCGCCGAAGAGGAACGTGACGAGGAAGCCGACGGACCAGAGCATGGGTGTGTCCATGGATATGGACCCGCCCCACATCGTGCCGATCCAGTTGAAGAACTTCACTCCTGTTGGCACCGCGATCAGGAACGTCATGCCGGAGAAGAACGGCAGGTCGACCGCGCCGGTGACGAACATGTGGTGCGCCCATACGGCGACCGAGAGGATCGCGATGCCGAGGGTAGCGCCGACCAGGCCGACGTACCCGAAGACCGGCTTGCGGCTGAACACCGGGAGGATCTCGGTGACGATGCCGAAGAACGGCAGCGCGATGATGTAGACCTCCGGGTGACCGAAGAACCAGAACAGGTGCTGCCAGAGGATCGCCCCACCGTGGGCGGGGTCGAAGACGTGGGCGCCCAGCTGTCGGTCGGCCTCGAGCGAGAGCAGCGCACCCGCGAGCACCGGGAACGCGATGAGCACCAGCAGGCTGGTAACCAGGGTGTTCCAGACGAAGATGGGCATCCGGAACATCGTCATGCCGGGCGCGCGCATGCAGATGATCGTGGTGATGAAGTTGACGGCACCGAGGATGGTGCCGAGGCCGGCCATCCACAGACCCATGACCCACAGGTCACCACCGACACCCGGCGAGCGCACGGCGTCGGAGAGCGGGGTGTAGGCGGTCCAGCCGAAGTCAGCCGCGCCCTGGGGGGTGAGGAAGCCCGAGCCGGCGATGATGCCGCCGAACAGGAACAGCCAGTAGCTGAACATGTTGAGCCGCGGGAAGGCGACGTCGGGCGCACCGATCTGGAGCGGCATGATCGCGTTGCCGAACCCGAAGAACAGCGGCGTCGCGAACAGCAGCAGCATGATCGTGCCGTGCATGGTGAAGAGCTGGTTGTAGAGCTCCTCGTTGACGACCTGCATGCCCGGGTAGGCGAGCTCCGACCGGATCAGCATCGCCATGACGCCGCCGATCATGAACCAGATGAACGACGTGGCCAGGTAGAGCTTGCCGATCAGCTTGTGGTCGGTCGTGGTGAGGATCCGGACGACCTGGGTGCCCAGCGACTTGCGGGGTACGACGGCCGTGGCCCGGGCTGCCGTGGTGGTCACTTGGATCCTCCTTCGGACTGGGCCGGCTCGAGGCCGTCCTGGGTGTTGGCCTCCGAGCCGCCGAGCAGCGGCGTGTCGGACACCTGCCCCCGCGCCTCCAGGTCCTGGAGGTACTGGGCGTAGTCGTCCTGGCTGACGATCTTGACCCAGAAGGTCATCCGCGAGTGGTAGACGCCGCAGAGCTCGTAGCACTTGCCGCGGTAGTCACCGATGGTCGTGGGCTTGATCTGGTAATGGTTGACGCGACCGGGGATCACGTCCATCCGCATCAGGAAGGCCGGGATGCCGAAGTCGTGGATCACGTCGGGCGAGTGCAGGTTGAACTGGATCGTCTCGTCGACCGGGAGCACCAGGGTCGGCACGTGCGAGCCGGTGCCGACGTCGTACACGTAGCGGGAGTACGGGTAGTTGTCGTCGGAGAGGTCGCTCATCCCCGAGTCGCTCTGGTCGCCGACGCCGTAGTTGAAGCCCCACTGCCACTGCTGGCCGACGACCTCGATGGTCACGTCGGGCTTCTCGTCGTTCAGGACGGCGTTCTGCACGTCGACCGTGTGCGAGAAGAACACGATCACCATGATGATCGGGGCGATCGTGTAGAAGATCTCGAGCGGCAGGTTGTAGCGCGTCTGGATCGGGATCTCGTCGTCGCTCCGGCGCCGGAACGCGAACACGGCGTAGAGGATGAGTGCCCACACCACGACACCGGTGACCAGGGCGGCGATCCAGGCGCCCTGCCAGAGGCTCAGGATGGGCTCTCCCTGCTGCGAGACGGGCTCCGGCATGGCCAGTCGCTTCCACTCGCCCTGGGTCTGGGAGGAGCAGCTGCTGAGCAGCACCAGGCTGGTTCCCAGCACCGCCGAGGTGGCGACCCAGCGATAGGTTCCAGCCGCGCGCTTGGGGAGTTGCAGACTCACGAACGAGCCTCTCTCTTGGGCGGTCACGATCAC
>JAOPYB010000186.1 GCA_025964835.1 Nocardioides sp.
CTCGGTCGCGATCACGCCGAAGTCCTTGGACCGCGCCTCGGCGCACTCGCGGGCGCAGCCGCTGACCCCGCCCTTGAGCTTGTGCGGCGAGCGGAGGCCGCGGTAGCGCTCCTCGAGCTGGATCGCCAGCGTGGTGGAGTCCTGGACGCCGTAGCGGCACCAGGTCGAGCCGACGCAGGACTTCACGGTGCGCAGCGACCTGCCGTAGGCGTACCCGGACTCGAAGCCGGCGTCGACCAGGCGCCGCCAGATCGCGGGCAGCTCCTCCATCCGGGCGCCGAAGAGGTCGATGCGCTGGCCACCGGTGATCTTCGTGTACAGGTTGAAGTCGCGGGCGACCTCGCCGATCACGATCAGCTTCTCGCGGGTGATCTCGCCGCCGGGGATGCGCGGGACCACCGAGTAGGTGCCGTTGCGCTGGATGTTGGCGAGGTAGGCGTCGTTGGTGTCCTGCAGGGCACCGGTCTCCCCGGCGAGCACGTGGCCGTTGAACTGACTGGCCAGGATGCTGGCGACGACCGGCTTGCACACGTCACAGCCCCGCCCGCTGCCGTGCGCCTCGACGAGGTCGTCGAAGCGCCGGTAGCCGTGGATCGCGACCAGGTCGAAGAGCTCCTGGCGGGTGAGCCGGAAGTGCTCGCACAGGCCCCGGTCGACGACCTTGCCAACCGACGAGAGGTGCTCCTCGACGATGTTCTTGACGACCGGCACGCAGGAGCCGCAGGTGCTGCCGGCCTTCGTGCAGGACTTGACGCAGGCGACGTCCTCGCAGGCGTGGCCCTCGGTCGCGGCGACCGCGGTGCGGATCTCGCCCTTGGTGACGTCGTTGCACGAGCAGACCTGCGCCTCGTCCGGGAGGCCCCTCGCCCCGATGCCGGCGCCGGCACCGCGGGCGGCCGGGAGGATCAGCTCCTCCGGGTTGGCGGGCAGCTCGATGCCGCTGGCGACCATCGGGCGGAGGATGCCGTACGCCGACGCGTCGCCCACGAGGATGCCCCCGAGCAGCCGCCTGCCGTCGTCGGTGACCACGAGCTTCTTGTAGATGCCCGCGACGGCGTCGGCGAAGACCAGCTCGAGGCAGCCCTCGGTGGTGGCGAACGCGTCGCCGAAGGACGCCACGTCGACGCCGAGCAGCTTGAGCTTGGTGGACATGTCGGCGCCGGTGAAGGTGCCGGGTCCGTCGAGGAGGGCGTCGGCGACGACCTCGGCCATCGCGTAGCCGGGGGCGACCAGGCCGTACATTCGCCCGCCGGGCGCCGCGCACTCGCCGATGGCGAAGACGCGCGCGTCGGAGGTGCGGCACTGCTCGTCGACGAGCACCCCGCCGCGCTCGGCGACGTCGAGGCCGGCGTCCCGGGCCAGCTGGTCGCGCGGGCGGATGCCGGCCGAGAACACCACGAGGTCCGCGTCCACGACTGCGTCCTCGAGCTGGAGACCGGTCACCCGGCCCTCGCCGAGCACGGCCTTGGTGGCGCTGCCGAGGTGCACGGTCAGGCCTAGCTTCTCGATGTGGCGCACCAGTGTGCTGCCGCCGGCGGCGTCGAGCTGCACCGGCATCAGCCGCGGCGCCATCTCGACGACGTGGGTCTCGAGCCCGAGGTGCACGAGCGCGTTCGCGGCCTCCAGGCCGAGCAGCCCGCCACCGATGACGACGCCCCGGGTGGCCGGGAGCGAGGCGGCACGGATCGCCTCGAGGTCCTCGATGCTGCGGTAGACGAAGCAGCCGGGCAGGTCCCTGCCCGCGATCGGGGGCACGAACGGCGCGGCGCCGGTGGCCAGCACCAGCGCGTCGTAGTCGAGCACCTCGCCGTCGGACAGGGTCACCCGCCGCGCCGCGCGGTCCAGCCCGACCACGGTGGTGCCGAGCACGAGCCGGACCCGCGGGTCGTCGTACCGCCCGTCGGGGAGCAGGGACAGCTCGTCGGCACTCTGCGCGGCGAAGAAGGACGTGAGCGCGACCCGGTCGTACGCCGGGCGCGGCTCCTCCCCCACGACGACGACGTCGTAGGTCTCCGTGAGCCCGCGCTCGACGGCGGCCTGCACGAAGCGGTGGCCGACCATGCCGTGGCCGGCCACGACGAGCGTCTTGCGGAGGTGGGTCATGGGAGGTCCTTCCCTGTCGTGTGAACGTAGAGCGGCTGTGTTGTCGGGCGGTTTCGTCGTGTAACAGGCGTGAAAACGATCGGGAGGGCCCGCTCACACGGATGCTCCGGGCCGAGGATCCGGCGTACGACGGGGGCGCAGCCGCCGCAGCCGGTGGTGGCCCGGGTGGTGCGCCGGACGTCGTCGAGGTCGGCGCACGCACGGATCCGGCCGGCGCTCACCCCGGCGCACGCGCAGACCTCGACCTCGTCGGTCAGGGGCGGCGGCGGCTGGGTGCTCTCGGCGGTCAGCAGCTCGCCGGGCTCGTGGTCGCCGAGGACCGTGCGGCGGTCGTAGAGCTGGGTGATCAGGCCGACGCGGGACAGGTCGCCGACCAGGGCCGCGGCGACGATGACGCCGCCGTGCACGACGAGCTTGCGGTAGGTCCCGGCCAGCGGGTTGGTGAGCTCGACGACCTCGCCGTCGCTGTGCTCGGGGTCGCCGAGGACGGCGACGTCCAGGCCGGTGGCGCGAAGCCGGGCGACCGAGCGCGAGCCCCCGTAGTGGCCGTCGCCCCCGGTGAGCTGGTCGGCCAGGATGCCGGCCTGGTCCCAGGCCGGCGACACGTTGCCCGTGGTGACGCCGCGCCGCTCGGCGCAGTCGCCGATGGCGTGCACCCGGTCGTCGGTGACGGAGGCGAGCCGGCCGTCGATCACGACACCGCGGCGGACCATCAGCCCCGCGCGCCGGGCCAGTGCCGTCGAGGGCCGGCCGCCGGCGGTGAGGACGACGAGGTCGGTCTCGAGGGTGTGGCCGTTGTCGAGGATCAGCCCGCTCCTGACCCCGGCGTCGGTCAGCCGGACCGCCCGGGTGCCCGGGTAGGCCTCGGTGCCGAGCCGCCGCAGGTCGCGCGCGAGCACCCGGCCGCCGGGGCCGCCGACCTGGCTCGAGAGCAGGTGCTCGGCGCCCTCGACGACCTCCGTCGACACCCCGCGCAGGGTGAGCGCACGGGCCACCTGCAGGCCGAGCAGGCCGCCCCCGACGACGACCGCGCGGTCGGCCCCGGGGACGGCCGCGTCGAGCCGGGCGCAGTCGGCGAGGCTGCGGAACGCGTGCACGGCGGGGTGCAGCTGGCCGTCCATCCGGACCAGGCCGCGGATCGGCGGCAGCGTCGCGATGCTGCCGGTGGCCAGCACCAGCCGGTCGTAGCCCAGCCGCTCGCCGTCGACCAGCATCACCTCGCGGGCGTCCCGGTCGATCTCGAGCACCCGGCTGCCGAGTCGCAGGTCGGCCCCCTCCGCGTCGTACCAGCCCGGGTCGCGCAGCGTGATCGCCGCGCGCGGGTGGGCGCCCTCGAGCACGGCGCTCAGCAGGATCCGGTTGTACGCCGGCACGGCCTCGTCGCCCAGCACCGTGACCTGGCCGTCGTACCCGCGGGCCACGAGCTCCTCCACGAGCCGGGTGGTGGCCATCCCGTTGCCGACAACGACGAGCCGCTCGCGGTGGTCGGGCTTGTCGAGACTCATGCGCGCACCCGCGCGGCGCACACCTTGAACTCGGGCATCCGGCTGGCGGGGTCGAGCGCGTCGTTGGTGAGCCGGTTCGCGCCGACCCAGTGGAACGGCACGAAGACCGTGTCCGGGCGGATCGTGTCGACCACCCGGGCCGGGGCGGTCATCGTGCCGCGGCGGGTCGTGACCTCGACGGGCTCGCCGTCGGCGGCGCCGATCCGCCGCGCCAGCATCGGGTGCAGCTCGACGAACGGGCCGGTGTCGGCGAGGGCGCGGACCCGGCGGGTCTGTGCTCCGGTCTGGTACTGCGCGAGCACCCGCCCGGTGGTCAGGTGGACCGGGTAGTCGGCGCACGGCTGCTCGGCCCCGCCCCGGTGCTCGACCGCGTGGAAGCGGGCCCGGCCGTCCGGGGTGGCGAAGGCGTCGAGGAACATCCGCGGCGTGCCGGGGTGCGGGTCGCCGGTGGGGTTCGTCGGGGCCGGGCACGGCCAGAACACGCCGTGCTCGTCGCGGATCCGGTCGTAGGTGATGCCCGAGTAGTCGGCCCTCCCGCCGCGGGACGCGAGCCCCAGCTCGGCGAAGACCTCCTCCGGGTCGGAGGCGAACGGCACCGGGGAGTCGAGGCGTTTGGCCAGTCCCTGCAGGACCTCCAGGTCGCTGCGGACTCCCCGGGGTGCCGTGACCGCCTGGCTGCGCAGGACGACCCGCCCCTCGAGGTTCGTCATCGTCCCGGTCTCCTCGGCCCACTGCGTCACGGGGAGCACGACGTCGGCGATGGCCGCGGTCTCGGAGAGCACGACGTCGGCGACGATGAGCAGGTCGAGTGCCTCGAGCCGCTCGGTGACGTGGGTGGCGTTCGGCGCTGAGACGACGATGTTGCTGCCGAAGACCAGCAGCGCCGACGGTCCGTCGTCGGTGCCGAGGGCCTCGAGCAGCTCGTACGCCGAGCGCCCCTTGCCGGGCAGCGACTCCGGCGGGACGCCCCAGACGGCGGCGACGTGCTCGCGGGCGGCCGGGTCGTCGATCATCCGGTAGCCGGGCAGCTGGTCGGCCTTCTGGCCGTGCTCGCGGCCGCCCTGGCCGTTGCCCTGCCCGGTCAGGCAGCCGTAGCCGGCGGCGTCCTTGCCGCACATGCCCAGGGCGAGCGCGACGTTGATCCAGGCCAGCACGGTCGCGGTGCCCTGGCTGTGCTGCTCGGCGCCGCGGGCGCTCAGCACCATCACCTTGTCGGCGCCGGCGAGCAGCGTGGCGAGTGCGCGGACCTCGCTCGCCGCGATGCCCGTGACCCGTTCCACCCTCTCGGGCCACCAGGCCGCGACGGAGCGTCGTACGACGTCGAAGCCGGTGGTCCGCGCGGAGACGTAGTCCTCGTCCACGGCGCCGGCCGCGACGATCAGGTGCAGCACCCCCAGCGCGAGGGCCAGGTCGGTGCCCGGCACCGGCTGCAGCACCAGGTCGGCACGGTCGCCCGTGCTGGTGACGCGGGGGTCGATGACCACGACGTGGCCGCCGTTCTCGCGCAGCCGGTCCAGGTGCCGCGCCGCGGGCGGCATGGTCTCGGCCAGGTTGGAGCCGACCAGCACGACCACGTCGGTCCGCTCCACGTCGGCCAGCGGGAACGGCAGCCCCCGGTCCAGCCCGAACGCCTGGTTGCCGGCGGAGGCGGCCGAGCTCATGCACCACCGGCCGTTGTAGTCGATCTGGCTGGTGCGCAGCGCGACCCGGGCGAACTTCCCGAGCTGGTAGGCCTTCTCGTTCGTCAGCCCGCCGCCACCGAAGACGGCGACCGCGTCGGGCCCGCCCTTCTCCTGAGCGGCGCGGATCCCGGCCGCGACCAGGTCCAGCGCCTCGTCCCACGACGCCGCCCGCAGCTCACCGGTCGCGCGGTCGCGCACCAGCGGCGACGTGAGCCGCTCCCGGTGCCCGCGCAGGCCGGTGGCCGTCCAGCCCTTGCGGCACAGCGCCCCCTCGTTCACGGGGAACTCCGACCAGGGCCGCACCTCGAGCGTGCGGCCGACGGTCTCGAGGGTCATGCCGCACTGCAGGCTGCAGTACGGGCAGTGCGTGCGGGTGGACGTGTTCGGGGAGCTCATTCAGATCCCGGCTCCGGCACGGCTGGCGATCGTGTCGGTGAGGAACGAGCGGCGCAGGAAGACGAACCAGGTGACCAGCGCGCAGAGCACGTAGAAGCTGGTGAAGACGACGAAGGCGCCCTTGGTGGCCGAGAGCGGGTTGTCGACCCACGGCGAGCTGAACGCGATCGGGATCAGGAAGCCGCCCATCGCGCCGACCGCACCGATCACGCCGATCGCGGCCGACGCCTGCTTGGTGGCCAGGCCGAGCGCCGTGGTCCGCTCGGCCGTGCCGGCCCGGGTGGCCTTCTCGGCGTCGGAGCGCCAGATCGCCGGGATCATCTTGTACGTCGAGCCGTTCCCGATGCCCGTCGAGGCGAAGACGAGCAGGAAGAAGCCCAGGAAGTAGGGGAACCAGGACTTGTTGTCCAGCGCGATGGCCGGGTCCGCGGTGGGGTTGGGCGTGAGCTGGGTCAGCGTCCACAGCACGCACAGGGTGAAGACGATCATCCCCACGAAGGCGCCGAGCGTGACCTTCGCGCCGCCGTACCTGTCGGCCAGCCAGCCGCCGAGCGGGCGGGTCAGCGAACCGATGCCGGCGCCCAGGAACGCGAAGTAGGCGAAGTAGATCCCGGTGCCGAGCGGGGCCGGCTCCGGCACCCAGAAGTTGAGCTTGATCAGCAGCGGCATCGCCGCGGAGTAGCCGATGAACGAGCCGAAGGTGCCGATGTAGAGGAACGCCATCACCCAGGTCTGCGACTTCTTGACGACCTGCATCTGCTCGCGCGGCTTGGAGACCGCGGTGCCGAGGTTGTCCATGAAGAGGTACGCCGCCAGGGTGGCGACCACGGCCAGGCCGGCGTACACGTAGGCGGCACGCTCCAGGTGGATCCCGCCCTGCGAGGCCTTGACCAGGCCGAAGATGCCGGCGCCGCCGACGATCACCGGCAGCAGCAGCTGGATCAGCGAGACGCCCAGGTTGCCGCCCGCGGCGTTGAGCCCGAGCGCGGCCCCCTTCTTGTCGGAGGGGAAGAAGAAGTTGATGTTGGCCATCGAGCTGGCGAAGTTGCCGCCACCGAAGCCCGCCGTCGCCGCGATCACGCAGAACATCCAGTACGGCGTGCCGGAGTTCTGGACCGCCACGGCGAAGAGCAGCGTCGGGATCAGCAGCAGCGCCGCACTGATCATCGTCCAGTTGCGACCGCCGAACATCGGCACCGCGAACGTGTACGGAAGGCGCAGCAGCGAGCCGACCAGGTTGGGAAGCGCGATCAGCACGAAGAGCTGCTGCGGGCTGAACGTGAACCCCTGGGCCACCAGGAACGCCGAGCTCACGGACCAGATCAGCCAGACCGAGAACCCGAGGTGCTCGGCGAAGATCGACCAGATGAGGTTCCGCCTCGCGACCTGCCTGCCACCGGACTCCCAGAACTCGGGCTCCTCGGGGCGCCAGTCGTCGATCCAGCGGCCGGTACGCCGCTCCGGAGGTGCGCTCTGGGCGGTGATGGGCGGCTCGCTGGTCAGGGTCATGCCTGGATCGTGGTCACGCCACGTTTCGGGTCCCGACGGTCCGGATGGACGCCAACGTCAAATTCTCCTCACGCGCTCACGGCTACCCGGTCCGGCGTACCGTCGCAGGTATGGCTACCGCGCGCTGGAACGACACGATCATCGCCTCCTCCGACGACACCGTCGTGGTGGAGGGCAACCACTACTTCCCTCTCGAGTCGGTCTCCGCGACCCTCGTCGAGACCAGCACGACCTCGGTCTGCCCCTGGAAGGGCACCGCGTCGTACTACTCCGTCGAGGTCGACGGCAAGACCAACGCCGATGCCGCCTGGTTCTACCCCACGCCCAAGGACGCGGCCGCCGAGATCAAGGGCAAGGTCGCCTTCTGGAAGGGCGTCGTCGTCACGGACTGACGCTCAACCAGGGACGGGTCGGACGCCGGCTGCGTGCCGCTGCGCCAGCTCGCGGTAGTACGGCGGGTTGGTCTCGACCCAGAACTCGCTCGACGTGCCCTCGATCGGCTTGGTCGGTCGGCACGGGATGCCGGCGGCGACCATGTTCGGTGGGATCACGGTGCCCGGCGTGACCACGGACCCGGCCGCGACCAGCGTCCGCGAGCCGATGACTGCGCCGTCGAGCAGGGTGCTGCCGTTGCCGATCAGGGCACCCTCGCCGACCTCCGCGCAGTGCACCACGCAACCGTGCCCGACCGTGGCGTTCGCCCCGATCGTCAGCGTGGTGTCGGGCGCTGCGTGCAGCACCGAGTTGTCCTGGATGTTGGAGCCGGCACCGATCACCACGGTGCAGATGTCGGCGCGCACGACCACGCCGTACCAGATGCTGGCGCCGGCGCCCACCGTCACGTCGCCGATCAGGGTGGCGGTCGGGGCGACGAAGGCGTCGGGGTGCACGGTGGGCTTCTTGCCCTCGAACTCGTAGAGACTCACGCCGCACAGTCTCCCCCGCCCGGCGCCGGCAGGACCCGGCAGGTCAGCGCAGCCGGTCGAGGTACGACGCCGCACCCTGCAGGTCGCGCAGCCGCTTCTCCCAGGTGACCCCCACGACCGTGAGCAGAGCGCCGGCCAGCCCGATCACGACCCACTGCGGGGTCTGCGCCGCGACCGGCGCGAGCTCGCGCAGCACCACCAGGACACCGACGACCGCGCCCACGAGCACGGGGGCGTTCCAGCGCAGCCGGGTGCCGACGAGCACGGTCGCGAGGCACCCGAGCCCGAGGAGCGCGGCCCTCAGCGAGACCGGCTCGACCAGCACCCAGAGCAGGGACGGCACGGTGGCCAGCAGCAGGCCGGGCATCAGGGTGGCGGCCGTGGTGCTCTCCGACTCGGTCCACAGCCGGTGCACGCCGAGCGCCACCAGGACCAGGGCGACCGGGAGCGTGTAGGCCTCGGGCGCCGTCACCCCGAGGTCGGCCAGCCGCACCCAGGTGGCGGCGGCCAGCAGGAGGGCGCCGGGGATCCGCAGGACGGCACGGCCCCGGTTCAGCAGTCCGGACGCGGTCACCAGCGCACCGGCGAGCGTCAGGTGCACGGCGAGCGCGGTGAGCGGCTGGGTCGCGGCATCGATCGCCAGGGCGCTCGCGACGACCGCGACGACGGCAGCAGCGGCCTCGAACGTCCATCGCGGCCACCGGATCGCGAGCGCCCCGACGACGAGGAGGACCGGCACGGCACGGGCGACGTCGGGCAGTCCCACGACCTCGGAGGCGGACCACAGCAGGAGCCCGACCGCGACGGGGAGCACTGCCTGCGCTGCCGGGCGGGACGGGACCAGCCGGTCGCTCAGCAGGACGACACCGGCCAGCCCCACCAGGAGCGCTCCCGCAGCGGTGGCGAGCACCTCGTTCGGCAGGGCCGCGAGGAGGGCGGCCGCCCCGAGTGCGAGACCGACGAGGGAGGAGGCCGTACCTGACCGTCCACCCCGCAGGCGGGCGTCGAGCACCAGCACGGTCGCGCAGGCACCGGTCCCGAGGACGACCGTCCAGAGCGGCACGGCGAGCAGCGAGGTCGTCACGACGGAGGCCAGCACGAGCATGACGACGATCGGCACGACGCGCAGCGCGGGTGCGGAGCGGGCTCCGTCGTCGACCCGCGGCCACGCGGCGTACACGCTGATCAGGAGGGCGAGCACCGCCGGCACCAGCAGGGCCGGGCTGGCGAGGGAGGCATCACCGCTGAGGCGTACGTCGAGCGGGCTGGAGTACGGCGGCCACGGCTGCAGCACCCGGACCGCGGCGAGGCCCAGCGACACGATCGTGAACCACACCAGCGGGAGCGCGGCGAGGCCCAGCGGGAACCGGGCGACGAGGGCCCAGCGGGCGGGGGCGGCGTACGCGACGGCGGCCCAGACCAGCGTCAGCACGAGCGCCGCGGCCACCAGCACGGTGGCCCCGTCGTCGGTCCAGGCGGTGCCGACCGCGACCGTCGCGACCACTGCCGCCACAGCTGTCGCCGGTCGAGCAGCAGCAGCC
>JAOPYB010000201.1 GCA_025964835.1 Nocardioides sp.
ACTCAGCGTCAACAGCTACGAGCACCCCGAGGCCCTCAAGGAACGCATCCACCTCCTGCGGCCCGTCGACGCGTTCCCGCACGCCTCGCGGACCTCCCGCAACGTCGACCTCGACCACCCCGTCCCCAACGACCCCGGCGGACCACCCGGCCAGACCCACAGCCACACCTCCCAACCCCTGGGCCGCACCGGGCATCGGGCCAAGACCCACCTCGGCTACCGGGCCACCCCCCTGCCTAGTAGGCGAGGACAGCTCTCCTGAAGGTCGCCCACAGCGGCTTGTCGGTGGGGTAGAGGTCCTGCTGGCCGAACCACCAGAAACCACCGGTGACGTACTGGTCGGCCGGGACGGCGGCGTGGGACGGCTTGATGCCGTAGTAGTGGGTGAGCAGGTGCTTCGCGACCGCGCGGGTCTGCTCTCGCACGGGGCGCCGCAGCCCGATCTCTCCCCAGCCCAGCCGGGCGTCCGGGAACAGCCGGTGCAGCGCGCCGAAGACCCGGTCCATCTCCGCCCGGCGCACCCGGTGGTCGTGGCAGTCGCGTTCGTAGTAGCTGACCAGGACGTAGTCGAGCCCGGCCCTCATCTCGGCGTGCACGTGCTCGCGCAGCCAGGGCAGCATCGCGTGCGAGCGCCGGGAGAAGCAGTGGGGGTTGTAGTAGGCGGTGAGCGCGGTGGGGTGGCCGGCTGCCTCGACGACCCGGAACGCGGCGCGAGCCTTGGCCGCGGCGCCGCGTCCCGCCCACTCGCCGTTGACCTCGTTGCCGATCTCGTAGATGTCGATCCTGTTCCCGAACCGCTCCACGAACCGCCGGGTGCGGGCGACGTAGCGGGCCCGCGGGTAGTCGCGGGTCGAGGACGAGTCGACGATCTCGCCCATGATGTCGGAGTACGGCGACAGCGCCCTGATCGCGGGGGCGTAGTCTGCCGGCCCGGTCCCGGGGTCGAAGACGATGCGGTGGGTCAGTCGCCGGCCGAGGTCGAGCGCCTCGCGGGAGCCGGCGACGGCGGCCTCGTGGTCGCCCCAGGTGGCCACGTCGGTGAGGGTGTCGCCGTACACCGGCCCGGTCGGGGCCGGGGCCCCGGCGGTGGCGTGGGCGGCGGTGGCGGCGGGGGACGAGGCCGCCAGCAGCAGGGCAACGGTGAGCGTGAGCGCACCGGTCGCGCGGCCGGGGTGAGTGAGGAGGGTCCCGAGCGGCACGGTGCTACGCGTCCGCCACGAGCGGCGCGACCTCCGTGCCGAGCAGCTCGATGCCGCGGAGCAGGTCGTCGTGGGCCAGGCGTGGGTTGGTCATCTGCAGGGACAGCCGGTCCACGCCGCCCAGCTGCTCGGAGACCCGAAGGATCTTGTCGGCCACCGTGCGCGGGTCACCCAGGAAGAACGCGCCGTTCGGCCCCGAGGTGGCGTCGAACTGCAGGCGCGTCGGCGTCGCGAAGCCCCGCTCGCGGGAGACCTTCGTGAACATCTCGTGCCAGCCCGGGTAGATGGTGTCCGCCGCCTGCTGTGTGCTCTCGGCGACGAAGCCGAAGACGTGCAGGCCCACCTTCAGCCGCTCCGGGGGATGGCCTGCCTCGGCGCCGGCGCGGCGGTAGAGGTCGACGAGCGGGGCGAACTGGCGCGGCTCCCCGCCGATGATCGCGACCATCAGCGGCAGGCCCAGCTGTCCGGCGCGGACGAACGACGCGGGGGTGCCGCCGACACCGACCCAGATCGGGAGTGGGTCCTGCACCGGGCGTGGGTACACCCGCTGGCGGACCATCGCCGGCCGGTGCCGCCCCGACCAGGTCACCTCGTCCTCGTCGCGGATCCTGAGCAGCAGCTCGAGCTTCTCGGTGAAGAGCGAGTCGTAGTCGGCAAGGTCCAGGCCGAACAGCGGGAACGCCTCGGTGAAGGAACCGCGACCCACGACCAGGTCGATCCGGCCCTTCGAGACGAGGTCGAGGGTCGCGAACTGCTGGAAGACCCGCACCGGGTCGGCCGCGCTCAGCACGGCCACCGCGCTGCCGAGCCGGATGCGCTCGGTGCGCGCGGCCGCGGCCGCGAGGAGGATCGCCGGCGCGGAGTCGTAGTACTCGCTGCGGTGGTGCTCGCCGATGCCGAAGGAGTGCAGCCCGACCCGGTCGGCCAGCACGATCTCCTCCAGCAGGTGCTCGATCCGCTCCACGGCCCCGATCACGTTGCCGGTGGTCGGGTCGGTCACGGTCGAGACGAAGCTGTCGACGCCGAGGTGCATGAGGAGGAGTCAACCACCACGACAGGTCAGCCGCGCAGACCGGCGTCGATCTCCGCCAGGGCAGTGGCGAGGTCGACCGTGGGCGTCCATCCCCACCGCTCGGCGCGGGCGGCCAGGATCTGTCCGGTCCACGCCGCGGAGTCGTCCCAGACCGGCTCGACGCCGAGCGCCCCGGTGACGGTCCCGTAGTAGTCGCGCAGGGTGGCCGGACCCGCGGCGACGTTGACGGCGGTGCAGGCGCCGGCCACCGGACCGGTCTCGGCGTCGAGCGAGCTCACCACCCGCCCGGAGGCGATGTCGGCGGCCAGGGTGGCCAGGTCGTCGACGTGGACCCAGGCGAACGTCTGGTCGGGCACGGCGTGGCGGGCGCGCTCGTCGTCGCGGATCGCCGCGGGGCGCAGGGAGTTCCAGACCGAGGTCGCACCCGCCCCGAGGATGGCCGGTGGTCGCAGGAGCACCCGGGTGATCCCGTCGACGCGGGCCAGCGCGGCGTCGGTGTCGCGCTTGGTCACCGGGTAGTCACCGGCTTCGTCGTCCACCAGTCGCGAGGACTCGTCCACGTCGTCCACCCCGGGGGAGCGGTCGTAGACGGCGGCGGTGGAGATGTGGACGAGGCGGTCGACACCGGCCCGGGCCGCTGCCCGGGCCAGGACGGGCGTGCCCTCGACCCCGATCCGGTGCTGGGCCTCGAGGTCGCTCCCCATGGGGTGCACGGTGGTGACGACCGCGGAGGCGCCCTCGACCACGCTCGCCGCGAAGCCGGGGTCGGGGAAGTCGCCGACCCGCTCCTCGACGCCCGCGAGGACTGGGGCGGTGCCGGCACGTCGTACGACGGCGCGCACGGTCGCGCCGCGCTCGACCAGGGCCGCGCAGATGCGGCTGCCGACCAGGCCGTTGGCGCCGGTGACCACGACCAGGGGAGAGGAAGCGGTGGATCTCACGGTGCGACCGTGTCCGGCCGCGCCTCGTGGCCCGGCGCCCCGTGGGTGCGGCGGTCCTCCTTCATCTCGGCCTCGTAGAGGTGTCGGCGGCCGCCGACGAGCTCGTTGCGGGCCTCCTCCTCGAGCCGGCGGAAGGTGGCGTAGTAGCCGTCGTCGTACTCCTCCATGACCTGGAAGGTCCAGCGTCCCTCGAGCACGTTGCGACCGACCAGCTCGTGCTCGAGGCGGTCCGCGAGGTCGGTGTGCCCGGCGTCGCGCAGGCCTCGGACACCCTCGCCGAGGGTCAGGTCCGCGGTGCCCGACAGGCGGTGGAAGGCGTAGAGGTGGCCGCGGGCGACCTCGATCGCCTCGAGGGCCTCCGACACCTTGCCGAGGGCGTCCACGGTCGC
>JAOPYB010000237.1 GCA_025964835.1 Nocardioides sp.
ACTCCCCGATGGGCGGCATGCGCGAGTCGGGCATGGGCCGCCGCCAGGGCAGCGAGGGGATCCATCGCTACACCGAGTCCCAGTCGGTCGCCACGCAGCGGCTGATCCGCTTCGCCCCGATGCTCGGGATGTCCGACGAGACCTACGCGAGGGTGATGACCGCCAACCTCCGCCTGATGAAGAAGCTGGGGCGAGCATGACGGTCTCGACAGGCTCGACCGCCTTCGACTACGACGTGCTGGTCGTCGGCTCGGGCTTCGGCGGCTCGGTCACCGCGCTCCGCCTGACCGAGAAGGGCTACCGGGTGGGCGTGCTCGAGGCCGGCGCGCGCTTCGAGGACGACGACCTGCCCGAGACGTCGTTCGACACCAGGCGCTACCTGTTCCGGCCCGAGATCGGCTGCTACGGCATCCAGCGGATCGACGCGCTCAAGGACTGTCTGATCGTCTCCGGTGCGGGCGTCGGCGGCGGGTCCCTCGTCTATGCCAACACGCTCTACGAGCCCCTGCCGGCGTTCTACGACGACACCCAGTGGAAGCACATCACCGACTGGAAGTCCGAGCTGGCGCCGTTCTACGACCAGGCCAAGCGGATGCTCGGCGTGGTGGAGAACCCGCTCCGGACCGCCGCCGACGACGTCATGGAGAAGGTCGCGACCGAGATGGGCGTCGGCGACACCTTCCACCCCACCCCGGTCGGCGTCTTCTTCGGTGGCCCCGGTGCCGAGCAGGGCACGACGGTGTCCGACCCGTTCTTCGGTGGCGCCGGTCCCGCGCGGCGGACCTGCATCGGCTGCGGCGCCTGCATGACCGGGTGTCGCCACAACGCCAAGAACACGCTGGTGAAGAACTACCTCTACCTCGCCGAGCAGAAGGGCGCGCGGGTCCTGCCGCTGACCACCGTCACCCGGGTCGCGCCCCGCCCCGAGTCCGTCGGCGGGGGCTACGACGTGCACGTGAGGTTCACCAAGGCCAAGACCGGCCGCGCCTCCGCCACCCGGGTGCTGCGCGCCGAGCAGGTCGTCTTCTCGGCGTCGTCGCTCGGCACCCAGCGGCTGCTGCACAAGATGCGCGACGAGGGCCACCTGCCGCGCCTCTCGGAGCGTCTCGGCTACCTGTCGCGCACCAACTCCGAGTCCATCCTCGGCGCGATCGCGCCCGACACGTTGGTCGACTACAGCCAGGGCATCGCGATCACGTCGAGCTTCCACCCCGACCCCGACACCCACATCGAGCCGGTGCGCTACGGCAAGGGCAGCAACCTGATGTCGCTCCTGCAGACGGTGCTCACCGACGGCGACGGGCCCGGTCCGCGCTGGCGCACCTGGCTGCGCGAGATGTGGGTCCAGCGCCGGAACGTCGCCGACCTCTACGACATGAAGCACTGGTCGGAGCGGACCGTCATCGCGCTGGTCATGCAGAGCCTCGACAACTCGATCACGACGTACACCAGGCGAATCCCCGGCACCCGCCGGCGCTACCTCACCTCGAAGCAGGGCCACGGCGTCCCCAACCCGACCTGGATCCCGGCCGGCAACGCCGCGGTCCGCGCCATGGCGCGGCTGCTCGGTGGCACCCCCGGCGGCTCGATCGGCGAGCCGTTCAACCGGCCGCTGACCGCCCACTTCCTGGGCGGTTGCGCGATCGGCGACTCGGTGGAGACGGGTGTCATCGACGCCTACCAGCGGGTCTACGAGTACCCCGGCCTGCACGTCGTCGACGGTTCCGCGATCTCCGCCAACCTCGGGGTCAACCCGTCGCTCACGATCACCGCCCAGGCCGAGCGGGCGATGGCGTTCTGGCCCAACAACGGCGATCCGGACGACCGGCCGGCCCTCGGTGCGCCGTACGCGCGGCTGGAGCCGGTGGCTCCGATCTCGCCGGCGGTGCCCGACGACGCGCCCGCGGCCCTGCGCCTGCCGATCGTCGGGGTCAGCTGAGCAGAAAACCCGTGCGATCCGGCCCAGTTCGTCCGTAACCCTCCCCGCGACGACTCGTTGAGCCAGCGGACCCGGCAGTCATGCTCCCTCCCAAGTGGCCGGGTCTCTCTGTCCAGGCACGGTCCAACACAGTGCGTGGACGATCAGGGCCCGACCACCCTCCCTCCCCGGTCGGGCCCTGGTGCATTTTCACGCGCCCGATCCGCGCGCGGAGCGCACGGATCGGACGAGCGCGAAAGGTTGAGGAGCCGACGCCGTACCGGCGCGCAGCGGCGGGACGGCGCGAGGCGTCTCGAAACCCGGTGAGGCAGGGCAGGGCGGCAGGCCAAGCCGGCCAGGCCGCTCGATAGAGTTCGCCCATGACCGCCCTCCCCGACCATGACCTCGTCCTCGTGGTGGACTTCGGGGCCCAGTACGCCCAGCTGATCGCCCGCCGGGTGCGCGAGGCGCGGGTCTACTCCGAGATCGTGCCGCACACGATGCCCGTCGCCGAGATGCTGGCCCGCGGCCCGAAGGCGATCATCCTGTCCGGCGGCCCCTCCTCGGTCTACGCCGAGGGTGCGCCGTCCGTCGACCCGACGATCTTCACGGCCGGGACCCCCGTCTTCGGCATGTGCTACGGCTTCCAGCTGATGGCCCAGGGCCTCGGCGGCACCGTCGCCCACACGGGTGCCCGCGAGTACGGCCGCACCCGCGTCGCCGTCAGCGACGCCGGCACGCTGCTCGCCGACCTCCCCGCCGAGCACACCGTCTGGATGTCGCACGGCGACTCCGTCACCGCCGCGCCCGACGGCTTCCGGGTCCTGGCCTCGACGACCACCACGCCCGTCGCCGCCTTCGAGCAGGTCGACCGCGGCCTGGCCGGCGTCCAGTGGCACCCCGAGGTGCTGCACACCGAGCACGGCCAGCAGGTCCTCGAGCACTTCCTCCTGGACATCGCCGGCTGCCGGCCCACCTGGACGATGGTCAACATCGTCGAGGAGCAGATCGAGTCGATCCGCGCCCAGATCGGCGACCGCGGCCGGGCGATCTGCGGCCTCTCCGGGGGCGTCGACTCCGCCGTCGCCGCGGCCATCGTGCAGCGCGCGATCGGCGACCGGCTCACCTGCGTGTACGTCGACCACGGGCTGATGCGCCAGGGCGAGAGCGAGCAGGTCGAGCGCGACTTCGTCGCCGCGACCGGGGTCGACCTCAAGGTCGTCGACGCCGAGAAGCAGTTCCTCGACGCCCTCGTCGGGGTGTCCGACCCGGAGGAGAAGCGCAAGATCATCGGCCGCGAGTTACTCCGCGTCTTCGAGGCCGCCGAGGTCGAGGTTCTCGGCGCCGCGGCGGCCGAGGGCGACAAGGTCGCCTTCCTCGTGCAGGGCACGCTCTACCCCGACGTCGTCTAGACGGGCGGGGGAGCGGGCACCACCAACATCAAGTCCCACCACAACGTCGGCGGCCTGCCCGACGACCTCGAGTTCGAGCTGGTCGAGCCGCTGCGCACGCTGTTCAAGGACGAGGTGCGCCTGGTCGGCGAGCAGCTCGGACTGCCCGCCGAGCTGGTCTGGCGCCAGCCCTTCCCGGGCCCCGGGCTCGGCATCCGGATCATCGGGGAGGTCACCCGCGAGCGGCTCGACCTGTTGCGCGAGGCGGACGCCATCGCCCGCGAGGAGCTCACCCGGGCCGGCCTGGACCGCGACATCTGGCAGTTCCCGGTCGTGCTGCTGGCCGACGTCCGCTCGGTCGGCGTGCAGGGCGACGGCCGCACCTACGGCCACCCGGTCGTGCTGCGGCCGGTGAGCAGCGAGGACGCCATGACGGCCGACTGGTCCCGGGTGCCCTACGACGTGCTGGCCCGGATCTCGACGCGGATCACCAACGAGGTGGCCGAGGTGAACCGGGTGACGCTCGACATCACGAGCAAGCCGCCCGGCACCATCGAGTGGGAGTA
>JAOPYB010000262.1 GCA_025964835.1 Nocardioides sp.
CCGCTCGAGCGCGACGAGCACCCGGTTGCGGGCGTCCTTCGGACCGGACAGCGACGCCCGCCAGGCGGCAGCGGCCGCCTCGACGTCCGTGGGCAGCGCCTCGAGCGGCACCAGGTCGGCGTAGACGTCGCGCCAGGTCCGCAGCTGGAGCTCGGCGATCGCCGCGGCGTCGTCGCCCCAGGCGATCCGGACGGACACGTCGGCGGTGGGGTTGGCCATGTGGACAGTCTCTCCCATCGAATGGTGTTACCGAACTGCGTCGATGATGCGCCATCGTGTAACAAGTGCTGGTAGCGTGGCGCAGGTGTACGGCAACGACTTCACCGCGCCCGGCGAGACGCCTGCGCGTCCCGCGACCAGCGACGAGCCCGAGACGTTCCGGGCCCTCCTCGAGGGCGAGGGTCGGGTCGAGCCGCGCGACGACCTGCCGGACGCCTACCGGCGCACCCTGGTCCGCCAGATCGCCCAGCACGCCCACTCCGAGATCATCGGGATGCAGCCCGAGGGCAACTGGATCAGCCGGGCGCCCAGCCTGCGCCGCAAGGCGATCCTGATGGCGAAGGTCCAGGACGAGGCCGGCCACGGTCTCTACCTGTACGCCGCGGCCGAGACGCTCGGCGTCGACCGCGCCGACCTGCTCGACCAGCTGCACTCCGGCCGGCAGAAGTACTCCTCGATCTTCAACTACCCGACTCTCACCTGGGCCGACATGGGGGCGATCGGCTGGCTCGTCGACGGCGCCGCGATCGTCAACCAGGTCCCGCTGTGCCGTTGCTCGTACGGCCCGTACGCCCGCGCGATGATCCGGGTCTGCAAGGAGGAGTCCTTCCACCAGCGCCAGGGCTTCGAGATCCTGCACACCCTCTCGCACGGCACGCCCGCCCAGAAGGCCATGGCCCAGGACGCGGTGGACCGCTACTGGTGGCCGAGCCTGATGATGTTCGGCCCGCCGGACGACGACTCGCCCAACTCCGCGCAGTCGATGGCCTGGGGCATCAAGCGCTTCTCGAACGACGACCTGCGCCAGCGCTTCGTCGACATGGCCGTGCCGCAGGCCGAGGCCCTCGGGCTGACGCTGCCCGACCCGGAGATCCGCTGGAACGAGGACCGCGGCCACCACGACTTCGGCGAGGTCGACTTCACCGAGCTCTTCGAGGTCATCAAGGGCAACGGCCCCTGCAACGCGGAGCGGATGGCGCACCGGGTGCGCGCCCACGAGGACGGCGCCTGGGTGCGCGAGGCGGCCAACGCCTACGCCGACAAGCAGGCCGCGCGGCCGGGGGCCGACGTCGCATGAGGGACTGGCCGCTCTGGGAGGTCTTCGTCCGCTCGCGCCGCGGCCTCTCGCACGTCCACGTCGGCTCGCTGCACGCGCCCGACGCCGAGATGGCGCTGCGTAACGCGCGCGACCTGTACACCCGTCGGCAGGAGGGCGTCTCGCTGTGGGTGGTGCCCGCGGCCGAGATCGTCGCGTCCAGCCCCGACGAGGCCGACGCGTTCTTCGATCCCGCGGCCGACAAGATCTACCGCCACCCCACGTTCTACGACGTGCCCGAGGGGGTCGAGCACCTATGACGAACGCCCACGCCGACTACGTCCTCGGCCTCGCCGACGACGCGCTCGTCTCGGCCCAGCGGATGGGCTGGTGGATCAGCCGCGCACCCCAGCTCGAGGAGGACGTCGCCCTCGCCAACATCGGCCTCGACCAGCTCGGCCAGGCCCGCACGCTCCTCGCGCACGCCGGCTCGCTCGAGGGCGAGGGCCGTGGCGAGGACGACCTCGCCTACTTCCGCGACGAGCGCGACTTCCGCAACGTCAAGCTGGTCGAGCGGCCGCAGACCGACTTCGCGGTCACGATGGCCCGGCTCCTGGTGTTCGCGACCTGGCAGGCCGAGCTGTACGCCGTCCTGGCCCACAGCAGCGACCCGACCCTGGCCGGGGTCGCCGGCAAGGCCGTCAAGGAGGTGGCCTACCACGTCGACCACGCCCGGCAGTGGGTGCTCCGCCTCGGTGACGGCACCGACGAGTCGCACCTGCGGATGCAGGTCGCGGTCGATGCGGAGTGGCCCTTCGTCGAGGAGCTGTTCGGGGCCGTCGATCCCGCACTGGTCGCCGACGGCATCGCGGCCGACCCCACCGTCCTGCGCCCCGCCGTCCTGGGTCGCGTGGGGAGGGTGCTCGGCGAGGCCACACTGACCGTGCCCCACCTCGCCCCGGCGGTCGCCGGTGGGCGCGAGGGCCTGCACACCGAGCACCTCGGCTTCCTGCTCGCCGAGATGCAGCACCTCAGCCGCTCGCACCCGGGGGCATCGTGGTGACGACCGACGGCGGTGCGTGGAAGATCGCGGCCGACGTCCTCGACCCCGAGCTCCCGGTCGTCACGATCGCGGACCTCGGGATCCTGCGCGACGTCGCCGAGGACGACCAGGGCCGCGTGCACGTGCAGATCACCCCGACGTACTCCGGCTGCCCGGCGATGGAGACCATCAGCACCGACCTCGTCGACGCACTCACGTGTGCCGGCTACCAGCGCGTCGACGTCGAGTTCGTGCTGTCGCCCGCCTGGACGACCGACTGGA
>JAOPYB010000251.1 GCA_025964835.1 Nocardioides sp.
CCGAGCTGCGCGCCCGGATCGGCAACGTGCGGGTCCCGATCGAGGAGCTGCACAAGCGCGCGATCCTGGTCGACCGCGACGAGGACGGCTACCTCCTGCAGATCTTCACCAAGCCGCTCGGGGACCGGCCGACGGTGTTCTTCGAGCTCATCGAGCGGCACGGCTCACTCGGCTTCGGCAAGGGCAACTTCAAGGCGCTCTTCGAGGCCATCGAGCGCGAGCAGGACGCCCGCGGCAATCTGTGACGGGGTCGTGTGCCTGACCACGCGCAGGGGCGCGTCCTCAGGCACACGACCCGTGCGCAGAGCTCAGGCCAGGTCGCCCATCAGCTCGGCCTCGGCCTCGGCCTCGCTGTGCGCGGCCGGCGACGTCTCGTCGGTCAGGTAGCGCCGGCCGAACGCGAGCACCACGACGGCGACCGCGACGGCGCCCGCGCCCATCCAGAACGGCGCGTGCACGCTGACGTTCTCGCCCAGCTTGCCCGCGACGTACGGTGCCACGGCGCCTCCCGAGAAGCGGACGAACGAGTACGCCGCGGAGGCGACCGGGCGCTCGACGGGGGCGGCACCCATGACCGCCTCGGTGATCACCGTGTTGTTGATGCCCAGGAACGCGCCAGCGATGATCACGCCGACGACCAGGACGGTCTTGTCGTCGGTCCAGACCGCCATCGCCGCGAGGTCGAGGCCGAAGCAGGTCAGCGACATCAGCACCGTCGGCACCGAGCCGATCCGGCGCTGGAGCCACGGGGCGACCCACACGGACGTGATCGCGAGCAGCAGGCCCCAGCCGAAGAAGATCAGGCCGACCTGGTGGGCGCTCATGTCCAGCGGGAACGGGGTGAACGCCAGCAGCGTGAAGAAGCCCATGTTGTAGAACAGCGCGGTCAGGGCGATGGTCAGCAGCCCCGGGTAGCGCAGGGCGCGGAACGGGTCGAGGAGCGACGTACGCCGTCCGGCCGCCGGGGTGGCCGGGAGCAGGAAGGTCGTCGCGACCAGGGCCACCGCCATCAGCGCGGCCACGCCCAGGAACGGCGCCCGCCACGAGATCGAGCCGAGGGCGCCGCCGAGCAGTGGGCCCGCCGCGATCCCGAGTCCCAGGGCGGCCTCGAAGAGGATGATCGCCTGCGCCGTCGAGCCTCGGGCGGCGGTCACGATCGTCGACAGGGCGGTGGCGATGAAGAGGGCGTTACCGAGGCCCCAGCCGGCCCGGAAGGCGACGATCGCACCGATCGAGTCGGACATCCCGGCCAGTGCCGAGAACACGATGATCACCGCGAGGCCGGCGAGCAGCGTCAGCTTGGCGCCGATGCGGCTCGAGACCACGCCGGTGACGAGCATCGCCACGCCCATCACGGCCATGTAGCTGGTGAAGAGCAGGGAGACCTGGCTGGGCGTCGCGTCGAGCTGGTCGGCGATCGACTTCAGGATCGGGTCGACGAGCCCGATGCCCATGAACGAGATGACGCAGGCGAAGGCGACGGCCCACACCGCACGCGGCTGGTCGAAGAACCCTCCGGACGACTCGGTCTCCGGCGTGGCGGTCGCGGCGTGGTTCACAACGTTCCCTTCTCGAGGTCGTGCGAGGCGTCGAGGACGTCGCGGAGCACGGCGACGGCCGTGGCGACGTCCTCCCGGGTATGGGTGGGGTGCGCGGACAGGCGGTCGGCGACGGTCGCGCCGTACTCGCGGCGCACCCGGGTCAGCTCGCTGAGCCCGAGCGGGGCGAGCGTGACGACACTGCCCCGGGCGTCGCGTGGGTTCGGCTGCTTGTCGACCAGGCCGCGCTCGGCGAGCTGGATGACCGCGCCGGACATGGTCGGCTGCGAGCAGCGGTCCAGGGCGGCCAGCTGGGTGATGCCGAGCGGCCCGTGCTCGTCGAGGAGCGAGAGGACCCGGAAGCCGGACGGCAGCTCATGCATCCGGCGTACGGCGCGCACCAGCCGGGCGGCGTGGACGACGAGGTCGCTGCCGAGCTCGCGGAGGTCGGGCGGGGTGGGCACGACACTCACAATACATAGGCAACCTATGTATGTGAACGTGAGGTACGCCACGAGGTCGGCGGCTTCGGGCATGATGCGCCCATGGCGACCTACATCGCATTCCTGCGGGCGATCAACCTCGGCGCCAAGCGCAAGTTCCCCAAGGACGCCATCAGGGCGGCCGTCGAGGCGGCGGGTGGCACCGAGGTGGAGACCTACATCAACACCGGCAACGTCCGGTTCGGCTCGACGCTGCGCTCGCGTGCCAAGGTCGAGGCGGCGCTGGAGAAGGCCTTCCGCGAGGACCGTGGCTTCGAGGTGCCGACGATCGTCTTCACGCCGAAGGAGCTCGTCGCGATCGCGGACGAGGCGGCGGCCTACGGGCACGGGGGCAGGCACTACGTCTCGCTGCTCAAGCAGATCCCGTCGGCGGCGGCCGTGGCGAAGGTCGAGGAGGCCAGCACCGCCGACGAGGTCGCCAAGGTCGGCGGCCGGGCCGTGCACCTGCTGCTCGGTGACAACTACCACGAGGCCAAGCTCACCAACGCCGTCATCGAGAAGCACCTCGGCGTCGCCACCAACCGCAATATCACCGTGATCCGGGCGCTCGCCGACAAATGGGGTTGAGCGTCAGAGCGTGGTCGTGCTCACCAGCGCGACCCGCGGCAGGTCGCGCACCGCGCGGGACAGCAGGGTCAGCAGCGCGATCACGGCGAGAGCGACGCCGGCGACCAGGATGACGTGCTCGATCCCGAAGGCAAGCGCGAGCGGCCCGACCGCGAGCTGACCGAGCGGGACCGCCATGAAGGAGCCGAGGGCGTCGTAGGAGAACGCGCGCGACGGCATGTCGTCGGGGACGTTCTCCTGCATGGCGAGGTTCCAGCCGAGGCTGAAGACCTCGACGCCGGCGCCCGCCACGAACGCGGCCAGCATCACCGTGACCAGGTTGCCGTCCAGGCCCATGGCGATCAGCGGGGCGGCGTACAGCACCATGCCGAGCATCCCCCAGAAGAGCGGGCGCTGCAGCCGCACCCGGAGCATCACGAGCGTCGTCACGAGCAGCCCGACCGCCTCGGCGGAGAGGATCAGGCCCCAGCCGCTCTCCCCGATGTCGCCCTGCTTGGCCAGGACCGGGCCGAGGGTGAAGAAGCCGCCCTGGTGGACGGCGCAGATCAGGCAGAACGCGGCCACCACGACCCAGAGCCAGGTGGTGCCGACGAAGAACGCCCAGCCCTCGCGCAGCTCGGCGACCATCGAGGGCCTGTTGGTGTGCGGCGCCGGGGTGGCAGCTTCACGCGCAGCAGGAGGGCCGCGGCGGCGAGGTAGGTGAACCCGTCGATGGCGACCGCCCAGCCGGCACCCGCGCTGACGACGAGCAGGCCGCCGATGGTCGGGCCGACGACCGTCAGCGAGTTGCGGACCATCGACATGAGCACGTTGGCCGGCTGGAGCTGGCTGCGCGGCACGAGCTGGGGCAGCACGCTGGCCAGGGCCGGGAAGCTCATCGCGGCGACGACGCCGTTGATGGCCGAGAGGACGACCAGCTGCCACAGCTGCGCCGTACCGCTGATCACCAGGAACGCGATCGCGAGCTGGCTCAGCCCGGCCAGGACGTTGGAGACCTGGATGACCAGGGTCCGGCCGAAGCGGTCGGCGATCACACCGCCCGCGAGCAGGAAGACGACCATCGGGATGCTGTGGGCGGCGAGCACGGTGCCCAGCGCGCTGGGGGAGTCGCTCACCTCGAGCACGGCGAACACCAGGGCCACCGCCCCCATGGTCCCGCCCGCCATGTTGACGGTGCGGGACCAGAAGTACCAGCGGAAGTTCTGCTCGCGCAGGGGAGCGAACGACGCGGACCAGGTCACCGGCGGACTGTATCCGGCGTGGTCGGTCGATGGACGAGGAACGAGCCCCTTGACGCCCGAGCGCAGGCACTGGGTAGAACTGGACCCGGCACACTCGGCTGCCCACCCACGTCGACTCTCGGGATGTCTGATGACCTCACCTGACCCTGTCCACCCCACCGCGCCCACCGCGCCTGCCGCGCCCGCCGCACCGTCACGCCGCGCGCTGCTGACCGGCGGGGCCGCGCTGGCCGCGGCCGGCTACGTCGCGCAGCCGGCGTACGCCACGCACGGCACCGATGCCGCACTGCGGGCCGGCAAGAAGCGGGTGCGGCTGACCGTGCTCGGCACCACCGACCTGCACGGCAACGTCTTCAACTGGGACTACTACAAGAACACCGAGTTCGACAACGGTGCGCACGACGACATCGGCATCGCCAAGGTGGCCACCCTGATCAAGGGGGTCCGCCACGACCGCCGCGGCGAGCCGGTCCTGATACTGGACGCCGGCGACACGATCCAGGGCACGCCGCTGGCCTACTACTACGCCAAGATCGACCCCATCACCGGCGGTGCGAAGCACCCGATGGCCAAGGCGATGAACCTGGTGGGCTACGACGCCGCGGCGCTGGGCAACCACGAGTTCAACTACGGGATCGAGACGCTGCGCGCGTTCGAGTCGCAGCTGAACTTCCCGCTGCTGGGCGCCAACGCGGTGGACCCGGCCACCAAGCGGCCGGTGTTCCCGCCGTACATCATCAAGTCGTACCGGGTCGGCCACGGTCGCACGCTCAAGGTCGGCATCCTCGGGCTCACGAACCCGGGCATCGCGATCTGGGACAAGGCGAACGTCGAGGGGCGGATGGAGTTCCCTGGACTGGTCGAGCAGGCGCGGAAGTTCGTGCCCGAGCTGAAGAAGAAGGGTTGCGATCTCGTGATCGTGTCCGCGCACTCCGGTGCCGACACGTCCTCGTCGTACGGCGACGCCCTGCCCTACCCCGAGAACGCCGCGTCGCTGATCGCCGAGAAGGTGCCGCACGTCGACGCGATCCTGGTCGGGCACGCCCACAAGGAGATCGACCAGCGCTTCGTGCGCAACGCGAAGACCGGTCAGCAGGTGCTGCTGTGCGAGCCGTACTACTGGGGGATGCGGCTGGCGGTCATGGACTTCGTGGTGCAGGAGGTCTACGGCAGTGGGGGCAAGCAGAAGTGGGTGCTGGTGGCCTCCGGCTCCCAGCTGCTCAACTCCAACACCGCGGCGGAGGACGCGCCGGTGGCGGCCGCCGTGCGCGACCAGCACGACACGGTCGTCGACTACGTGAACTCCGTGATCGGGACGTCGAGTCAGGCGCTCTCGGCCGCACGGGCCGTGGTGGAGGACGTGCCGATCATCGACTTCGTGAACTACGTGCAGGCGGACGCGGTGAAGGCCGGCCTCACCGGGGCCGACGCCGGGCTGCCGGTGCTGTCCATCGCGGCGCCGTTCAACCGGCAGGCGTCGTTCCCGGCCGGTGAGGTGACCGTGCGCGACGTCGCGGGGCTCTACATCTACGACAACACGCTGCTCGGGGTGAAGGTGACCGGGGCGGACGTGAAGGCCTACCTGGAGTACTCCGCGCGCTACTTCAAGAAGGTGACGGGGACCGGGCCGTTCACGATGGACCAGGTCACCAATGCGGTCACCCCGGTCGCTCCCAGCGGCACCCCCGACTACAACTTCGACTCGGCCGCCGGCCTCGACGCCCCGCTGACGTACGACATCGACATCGCCCAGGAGGTCGGGTCACGGATCGCGAACCTCGCGTACGGCGGCGTGCCGGTCACGGACGCACAGGAGTTCGCGATGGCGGTCAACAACTACCGCCAGTCCGGCGGCGGCGGCTTCCCCGCCGTGGCCACGGCCCCGGTCGTCTACAACCGCCAGAACGAGATCCGTCAGCTGATCATCGACTGGGTCACCGACCACGGCGACATCGACCCCACCACCTTCGCCTCCGTCGACTGGCGCCTGGTGTCCGGTGGGCAGCCCATCACCGTGACCTGACCCCCCACCCTCCCGCGCAGGCCCCGGAATGTCCGCCTACTCGCCGCGGAAGCGGGGCCGGCGGTGGTCGGTGAAGGCCCGCATGCCCTCGACGACGTCGCGGGTGCGGAGGAGGACGGCCTGGCCGGTGCGCTCGCGCTCGAGGGCGTCCTCGAGCGCACCGAGGGTGGCGGCGTTGATCGCCTTCTTCGACGCGGCGAACGCGAGGGGCGGGCCGGAGGCGAGGCGCCGCACGATCGTGGCGACCAGCGCGGGGAACTCTCCGTCGCTCGCCACGTGCGTGACCAGTCCGGCGTCGTACGCCTCCTGTGCGCTGAGCGGCTCGGCCAGCAGCGCCATCCGCATCGCCCGTGCCCGCCCGATCGAGGCGGCCACGGTGGCGGTCGCACCGCCGTCGGGCATCAGCCCGATCCGCGCGAACGCCAGCAGGAACGAGGCGGACGAGGACGCCACCACGATGTCGGCGGCCAGGGCGGCCGAGCAGCCCACGCCCGCCGCGATCCCGTTGACCGCGGCGACGACGGGCTTGTCGAGGTTCACGATGGCCCGGATGATCCGGTTGGCGGCGTCGAGGGCCCGCACATCGAAGTTCTCGTGGGCGTTCGCGCCCGAGATGTCGGCACCCGTGCTGAAGGCCGGGCCGGTGCCGGTCAGGACCACGACGCGTACGTCGTCGCGCGCGGTCGCCTCCTCGGTCAGCCGGGCGAGGTCGACCGCCATCTCGGGGGACAGCGCGTTGAAGACGTGCGGGCGGTCGAGGGTCAGCCAGAGCGCCCCGTCCTCCACCCGGACGTCGAGGTCAGCCAACGCCGACGCCCGCGTCGCGCAGGTCCGCGAGCGCGGCCTCGGTCGAGTCCGGCGCGATGCCCGCGCTGAGCCCCGGCAGGACCCGCGTCGCGAACCCATTGGCGACGGCGTCGAGCGCCGTGGCCCTGACGCAGTAGTCGGTCGCGATCCCGCACACGTCCACGTCGGTGACCTCGTGGCGCCGCAGCCAGTCGGCGAGCGGCAGGTCGCCGACGATGCTTCGCCCTTCGAAGCCGGAGTACGCCGCCTCGCGCAGGCCCTTGAGGAAGATCGCGTCGAACGGCTGGGGGTCGAGATTGGGGTGGAACGCCTCGCCGTCGGTCCCGACCTGGCAGTGCACCGGCCAGGAGTCCTCGAAGTCCGGGGTCTCCGACCAGTGGTCGCCGGGCGAGACGTGGTGGTCCTTGGTGGCGACGACGTGCGCGTAGTCCGGTGCCTGGGGGTCCCGGTGCGTCCAGTTCCGCAGCACCTCGGCGATCTCGTGGGCCACCTGGGCGCCACCGGCCACGGGCAGGGAGCCGCCCTCGCAGAAGTCGTTCTGCACGTCGACGACGATGAGGGCGCGCTTCATGGTCCGAGGTTAGCGGTCAGCCCCGGATCGGCAGCCACCCGATGACGTCGCGGACCACGGAGT
>JAOPYB010000243.1 GCA_025964835.1 Nocardioides sp.
GCGGTGGCGCGCCCGGTCGCGGCGCGCCCGGTGGTGGCGCAGGTGCGCCCGGTGCCGGTGGTCGTCCCGGTGGCTTCGGCCCCAGTGGCGGTGGCCGTCCCGGTGCCGGTCGTCCCGGCCAGCGTGGCCAGACCCAGGGTGCCTTCGGTCGCCCCGGTGGGCCGTCGCGTCGTGGTCGCAAGTCGAAGCGTGCCCGTCGTCAGGAGTTCGAGGCCATGCAGGCCCCGACGATCGGTGGCGTGCGCGTCCGCAAGGGCGACGGCGAGACCGTCAAGCTGCCCCGCGGCGCCTCGCTGACCGACTTCGCCGAGCGCATCGGCGTCGACGTCTCGGCCCTGGTCCAGATGCTGTTCTCGCTCGGCGAGATGGTGACCGCGACCGAGTCGGTCAACGACGAGACGTTCGAGCTGCTCGGCGAGGAGCTCAACTACATCGTCCAGGTCGTCTCCCCGGAGGACGAGGACCGTGAGCTGCTCGAGTCCTTCGACCTCGAGTTCGGTGAGGACGAGGGCGACGAGGGTGACCTGGTCATCCGGCCGCCGGTCGTCACGGTCATGGGTCACGTCGACCACGGAAAGACCAAGCTGCTCGACGCCCTTCGCAGCGCCAACGTCGTCGACAAGGAGGCCGGTGGCATCACCCAGCACATCGGTGCCTACCAGGTCGCGGCCGAGGTCGAGGGCCAGGAGCGTCGCATCACCTTCATCGACACCCCGGGTCACGAGGCGTTCACCGCGATGCGTGCTCGTGGTGCGCAGGCGACCGACGTCGTGATCCTCGTGGTCGCGGCCGACGACGGCGTGATGCCGCAGACGGTCGAGGCGTTGAACCACGCCAAGGCTGCCGGCGAGCCGATCGTGGTCGCGGTGAACAAGATCGACAAGGAAGGCGCGAACCCCGCCAAGGTCCGCCAGCAGCTCACCGAGTACAACCTGGTGGCCGAGGAGTACGGCGGAGACGTCATGTTCGTCGACGTGTCCGCGCGGCAGAACATCGGCATCCAGGACCTCCTGGACGCCGTGCTGCTCACCGCTGACGCCGGGCTCGACCTGCGTGCGAACCCCGACAAGGACGCCCGCGGTGTGGCGATCGAAGCCCGACTCGACAAGGGTCGCGGTGCCGTCGCCACGGTGCTCATCCAGTCCGGAACGCTCCACGTCGGTGACGCCATCGTGGCGGGCACGGCCTACGGCCGCGTCCGTGCGATGACGGACGAGAACGGCGACGCGGTCCTGGCCGCGACGCCGAGCCGCCCGGTCCAGGTGCAGGGTCTGTCCTCGGTGCCCCGCGCCGGTGACACGTTCCTCGTCACCGAAGAGGACCGCACCGCGCGTCAGATCGCTGAGAAGCGTGAAGCCGCCGAGCGCAACGCCCAGCTGGCCAAGGCCCGCAAGCGCATCTCGCTCGAGGACTTCACCCGCGCTCTCGAAGAGGGCAAGGTGGACGCGCTCAACCTCATCATCAAGGGTGACGTCTCCGGTGCCGTCGAGGCGCTGGAAGAGGCGATGCTCAAGATCGAGGTGGACGACAGCGTCCAGCTGCGGATCATCCACCGCGGGGTGGGTGCCGTCACGGAGAGCGACGTCAACCTCGCCACGGTCGACAACGCGATCATCGTGGGCTTCAACGTCCGTCCGGACAACAAGGCCCGCGAGCGTGCCGCCCGCGAGGGTGTGGACATCCGGTTCTACTCGGTCATCTACGCCGCGCTCGAGGACATCGAGAACTCGCTCAAGGGCATGCTCAAGCCCGAGTTCGAAGAGGTCCAGTCGGGCGTCGCCGAGATCCGGGAGGTGTTCCGCTCCTCCAAGTTCGGCAACATCGCCGGTGTCATCGTGCGGAGCGGGACGATCACCCGCAACGCGAAGGCGCGGGTCATCCGCAACGGCATCGTCGTGGGGGACAGCCTCGCCATCGAGTCGCTGCGCCGGTTCAAGGACGATGTCACCGAGGTCCGCACGGACTTCGAGGCCGGCATCGGCCTGGGCAAGTTCAACGACATCCAGATCGGCGACGAGATCGAGACGATCGAGATGAAGGAAAAGATCCGGGCCTAACCGCCCGACCAAGTGCCCGTTCCGGCGCGGAGTGACCCCTACAACGGGCACTTCGCGCCGGAACGGGCACTTCACTTACCCGAAGGGAGTCAGTTGTGGCCGACAACACGCGAGCCGCCAAGCTCGCCGACCGCATCAAGGAGATCGTCGCCAAGCGGATCGACAAGGGCCTGCGGGATCCTCGCATGGGCTTCGTCACCATCACGGACGTCCGCATGACGGGCGACCTGCAGCACGCGTCCATCTTCTACACCGTCTACGGCTCCGAGGAGGAGCGCGCGGACAGCGCCGCGGCCCTCAAGGCCGCGACCGGGCTGCTGCGCACCGAGGTGGGCAGGAACATCAACTCCCGGCTCACGCCGTCGCTGGAGTTCATCGCGGATGCGGTGCCGGAGAACGCGGCGCACATCGCGGCGAAGCTGGAGGAGGCGCGTCAGCTCGATGAGAGGACCCGCGCCCTCGCCGCGTCCGCCCAGTACGCGGGGGACGAGGACCCGTACGTGAAGCCCCGCGACCTCGACGAGGACGCCGGCTGACCGCAGTCGGCTGATACCGCCGACCTGCCGACTTCTGTCGCAGGATCGGCGATTTTCGCGACCGAACTGGGCAGTTCGAGATCCGGACGGAGCGCCGCAACCCGCCGCGGGAGCCGGGTGGCAGTCCCCGCGACGGGAGCGGCAGCGCTCTAACGCCAGTCTCGAAGCCGAAGGATCCGGCTGTCGCGTGCAAGGAGCGCCGGCGACCGGGTGGCGGGCCACCGGCGACTCGGGAAGATCCTCGTACGCCCGGGCCGTCCCCGGCAGGCCCAGTCCGGGGGGAACCCGTTCGGGAGG
>JAOPYB010000299.1 GCA_025964835.1 Nocardioides sp.
GCCGGCCGCCACGAGGTCGTCGGCGTCGAGGTCGCGGGGCCTGACCAGGTTCACGATCACGCCACCGACGGGGAGCTGGTTGCGGCGCAGGTCCTCGATGCCGTCGGCGGTCTCCTGGACCGGCATCTCCTCGAGCACCGTCACCAGGTGCACGGCGGTCCGGGGCGAGCGGAAGAGCGTCATCATCGTGTCGGACTGGGCCTTGATCGGGCCCACCTTGGCCAGCCCCGCGAGCTCGTTGTTGACGTTGAGGAACTGGGTGATCCGGCCGGTCGGCGGCGCGTCGAGCACGATGGCGTCGTACCGGATCGCTTGCTTGTTGCGACTGTTGCGCTGGGCGGCCTCGAAGACCTTGCCGGTGAGGAGGACGTCCCGCACGCCGGGGGCGATCGTCGTGGCGAACTCGATGACGCCGAACCGGTCGAGGGCCCGGCCGGCGCGGCCGAGCTTGTAGTACATCGAGAGGTACTCCAGCAGCGCCGACTCCGGGTCGATGTGCAGGGCGTGCACGACGCCGGGCGACCCGTCGGGCCCGCGCAGGCCGGTGGCGATGCGGCGTTCCTCGTAGGGGAGCGGGTCGACGTCGAACAGCCGGGCGATGCCCTGGCGGCCCTCGACCTCGCAGAGCAGCACGTTCTTCCCGTGCGAGGCGAGCGCGAGGGCGAGGGCCGCGGCAACCGTCGACTTGCCCGTCCCGCCCTTGCCAGTCACGACGTGCAGCCGCACGCGGGGCCAGTGGGGGAGCTTGTCGGACACGTGCCGAGCCTAGGGGGGTGGCTGCAGGGACACGGCCATACGTGACGGGCCACACAGGTCGCTAGGGTGGGCCGCGAGCCACCTGGTGGGCAGTTCGAGGCGGGAGCGAGTGCGTGGACAAGGTTGTGGGTTCGGCTGCTGAGGCGGTGGCGGACGTCGGGGATGGGTCGCGGTTGGCGGTGGGCGGTTTCGGGTTGTGCGGCATCCCGTCGGTGCTGATCGAGGCGTTGCTGGAGTCGGGTGCGAGCGATCTTGAGGCGGTGTCGAACAACTGTGGTGTCGATGACTGGGGTCTGGGTCGGTTGCTGATGGCCAAGCGGTTGCGGCGGATGGTGTCGTCGTACGTGGGGGAGAACAAGGAGTTCGCGCGTCAGTACCTGTCCGGCGAGTTGGAGGTGGAGCTGACCCCGCAGGGCACGCTCGCGGAGCGGATGCGCGCTGGTGGGTCCGGGATTGCGGCGTTCTTCACCGCGACCGGTGGTGGCACCCAGGTCGCGGAGGGCGGGCTGCCGTGGAGGTACGACGAGGCGGGCAACGTGGCGGTGTCCTCGCCGGCGAAGGAGACGCGGCGCTTTCCTGACCATGAGGGCGTGGTGCGCGAGTACGTCCTGGAGGAGGCGATCGTGGCGGACTTCGGGCTGGTGCGGGCCTGGAAGGGTGACCGGCACGGCAACTTGGTCTACCGCGACTCGGCGCGGAACTTCAACCCGTTGGCGGCGATGTGTGGGCGGGTGACGATCGCGGAGGTCGAGGTGCTCGTCGAGCCGGGTGAGCTGGACCCGAACTACGTGCACACGCCGGGGGTGTTCGTGCAGCGGGTGGTCGCGTTGAGTGCCGAGCAGGCGGCGGACAAGCGGATCGAGAAGCGCACCACACGGGGGGCTCCGCGCCCCGTGGACCCCCCGAATGCTCCTGACAGTGAAGGCGGTCTGTGATGGCGTGGTCGCGTGAGGAGATGGCGGCGCGGGCTGCCTCGGAGCTGGTCGACGGGTCGTATGTGAACCTGGGGATCGGGTTGCCGACGCTGGTGCCGAACTACGTGGCCGATGACGTGGAGCTGGTGCTGCAGTCGGAGAACGGGATCCTCGGGGTGGGTGCCTACCCGCTCGAGGGTGAGGAGGACCCGGACCTGATCAATGCGGGCAAGGAGACCGTGACACTGCGTCGGGGTGCGTCGTTCTTCGACTCCGCGACGTCGTTCGCGATGATCCGGGGCGGGAAGATCGATGCCGCGATCCTGGGCGCGATGCAGGTCTCGGCCGCGGGTGACATCGCGAACTGGATGATCCCGGGCAAGATGGTCAAGGGCATGGGCGGGGCGATGGACCTGGTCCACGGTGCCAAGCGGGTGATCGTGCTGATGGAGCACGTCGCCCGCGACGGCTCCTACAAGATCGTCGACGAGTGCTCACTGCCCTACACCGGTCGCGCCGTGGTCGAGCGGATCATCACCGACCTCGCGGTCATCGACGTACTCCCCGACGGCGGTGGGCTCACGCTCGTCGAGCTCGCCCCCGGCGTCACCGAGGACGAGGTCCGCGACAAGACCGAGCCGCAGCTGGCCTGAGCCGGCGTGCGGTCAGTGCCGTTCCTCGAGGCCGACGGCCTCGCGGAGCCGCTCGACCGAGTCGCGCAGCTCGGGGTCGTCCTGGGCGCGGGACTCCATCAGGTCCGAGAGCGCCTCGGCGATCACGTTCAGCTTCTCCTGCGAGGCTTCCTCGGTGCGCCGTCCGGCGTTCTCGAGGAGCACGAGCAGGAGCAGCGAGAGCACGCTCGTGACGGTGTGGATCGCGTACTGCCATGCCTTCGAGCTCGGCCACATGGGGTAGCTCACGAACCAGCTCACGACGATGGCGACGCAGACCAGGAAGAACGGCGCTCGGCTGACTATCTGGTTCACCGCCTCGACGAACTTCTCGAAGGGGCCTCGTCCGTCGGTCTTGGGGCGGTCTTCCGCCGCTGCGCTGCGATCCACGTGCACCACCGTAGGCCCGGCGCATGGTCGGTAGAGTCCCCGACATGACCAAATGGGAATACCTGACGGCGCCGATCCTGACGCACGCGGCCAAGCAGATCCTCGACAACTTCGGCTCCGACGGCTGGGAGCTCGTGCAGATCGCTCCGGGGATGAGCCCCGAGAACCTCGTGGGCTACTTCAAGCGGCCGCTCTCATGAGCACCCCGGAGGAGCGGCTGGCCGGCCTCGGCCTCTCCGTGCCCGAGGTCGCCAAGCCGGTGGCGGCGTACGTCCCCGCCGTTCGGTCCGGCAACTACGTCTTCACGTCCGGCCAGCTCCCGATGCGCTCGGGCGAGCTGATGGTGACCGGCAAGGTGGGCGGCGAGGTCACGCAGGAGGAAGCCGTCGCGTGCGCCCAGCAGTGCGCGCTGAACGCCATCGCGGCGGTCAAGGCCGAGATCGGTGACCTGTCGCTGGTGAAGCGGATCGTCAAGGTCGTCGCGTTCGTCGCGTCGACGCCCGACTTCACCGGACAGCCGCTCGTCGCGAACGGCGCGTCCGAGCTGTTCGGCGCCGTCTTCGGCGACGCCGGTGTGCACGCGCGCTCGGCGGTCGGCGTCTCGGTGCTTCCTCTCGACGCCCCCGTCGAGGTCGAGATCATGGTCGAGGTCTGACCGTTGCAGATTCCGCTGCCGCCCGTGCCGCTGCCGCCGCACCTGGTGGACGTCGCGCGTGAGTACGCCGACGGCACCCGCGAGGCGGTCGCCCCGCGCAACGCCGCGACCGTGATCCTGCTGCGCCCTTCCGGGGAGGGACCGTCGGTGTACCTCATGCGCCGCCAGGTCTCGATGGAGTTCGCGGGCGGCATGTGCGTCTTCCCCGGCGGTGGCGTCGACCCGCGCGACTCCGACGCGGCCGTGGCCTGGGCGGGCCCGTCCCCCGCCGAATGGGCGGCTCGCCTCGGCACCGACGAGGAGACCGCGCGTGCCCTGGTCTGCGCCGCGGTCCGTGAGACGTTCGAGGAGTCCGGGGTGCTGCTCGCCGGCGACTCCAGCTCGACCGTCGTCGAGGACACCACCGGCGAGGACTGGGAGTCCGACCGGGTCGCGCTGGAGTCACGCGAACTGGCGATGACCGAGTTCCTGTCCCGCCGTGGCCTGGTGCTGCGCACCGACCTGCTCGGAGTCTGGGGCGGCTGGCTGACGCCCGTCTTCGAGCCGAAGCGCTACCGCACCTGGTTCTTCGTGGCCCTGCTGCCCTCCGGCCAACGCACCCGCGACGTCTCCTCGGAGTCCTCGTCGGTGACCTGGATGCCGGCGCTCGCGGCCGCCGCGGCCGCCGACGCGGGCGAGCTGCTGATGCTGCCGCCGACGTACCTCACCTGTCTCGAGGTCGGTCAACACCAGGCGCCCGAGGAGGTGCTGGTGGCCGCCCAGGGCCGCACGGTCGAGATGTTCATGCCGGACGTCGAGCCGCTCGGCGACGGCTTCACGCTGTCGATGCCCGACCACCTGCGGCACCTGCTCGCCGAGCGGCCGGCGTGAGCCGGCGATGAGTTGGGGCGGGGGGACGTTCGGGCAGCGCGCGCAGTGCGTGCTCGCGCCGAACGCCAACATGATGACGCTCGACGGCACCAACACCTGGGTGCTGCGCGAGCCGGGCTCGCGCCGGTCCGTGGTGGTCGATCCGGGGCCGTCGGACTCGGCGCACCTCGACGCGGTGGCCGCAGCGGCGGGCGACGTGGCCGTCGTGCTCCTGACGCACCACCACCACGACCACTCCGAGGCGGCGAAGGAGTTCGCCGAGCGGATGGGCTGCGGGGTCCGGGCGCTCGACCCCGACTACCGGCTGGGCGCCGAGGGGCTGGGCGACGGTGACGTGGTCGAGGTCGACGGGCTCGAGATCCGCGTCGTCGGCACCCCCGGTCACACCGCCGACTCGCTGTCCTTCCTGCTGCCCGCCGAGCGCGCGGTGCTGACCGGTGACACCGTGCTCGGCCGCGGGACCACCGTCGTGGCGCACCCCGACGGTCAGCTCGGGGCCTACCTCGACTCCCTCGACCGGCTGCACGCCCTGGCCGAGGCCCACGAGCTGGCGGCCATCTGGCCCGGGCACGGACCGGTGATCCCCGACGCGCTGGGGGCGCTGGACTTCTACATCGCCCACCGCCGCGAGCGGCTCGGCCAGGTCGAGGCGGCGCTCGCCCGGCTCAAGGACGCGCCGCACCCCGAGGGCCTGGCCGCCGACGAGCTGCCCCGGCGGGTCGTCGAGATCGTCTACCAGGACGTCGACCCGGTCCTGTGGGGTGCCGCCGAGCTCTCCGTCCGCGCCCAGCTCGCCTATCTCCACTCTCGTTGAGCTGGGCGACGGGTGGCCGGTTCGCCGCGCGCCCAACTCAACGGGTCAGCGGGCGCGGCGGGCGAGGCGCTCGACGTCCATGATCACGACCGAGCGGGGCTCGAGACGCAGCCAGCCGCGCGACGCGAAGTCGGCGAGCGCCTTGTTGACCGTCTCGCGGGAGGCGCCGACCAGCTGGGCGAGCTCCTCCTGGGTGAGGTCGTGGTGGACGTGGACGCCGTCGTCGGCGGTGCGGCCGAAACGGTCGGCGAGGTCGAGCAGCGCCTTCGCGACGCGACCGGGGACGTCGGAGAAGACCAGGTCGGCCACGACGTCGTTCGCCTTGCGCAGCCGGCCGGCGAGCTGGGCGAGCAGGCCGCGGGCGACCATCGGCCGGCCGTCGAGCCAGCGGAGCAGGTCCTCGTGCGACAGCGAGGCGAAGGAGGCGTCGGTCACGGCGGTGACGGTCGCCGAGCGCGGGCCGGGGTCGAAGAGCGAGAGCTCGCCGAACATCTGGCCCGGTCCGAGGATCGCGAGGAGGTTCTCGCGGCCGTCGGCAGAGGTGCGGCCGAGCTTCACCTTGCCGTCGAGGACGACGTACAGCTTGT
>JAOPYB010000343.1 GCA_025964835.1 Nocardioides sp.
CCCCCGACAAGGGCACGCCCAACCCGTTGCGGGCCGGGGTGCGGGAGTTCCCCTGGCCGGTCACCGAGCACACCGCGGAGGCGCTGCGCCGGCTCGCGGCGGCCGAGCTCGTCGGCGACGCGCTCGACGCGGGCCCCGACGCCGAGGACCCGGTCCTCGACCCCGACATCGACCTGGTCGACCTCGCGCGGGTGCAGGAGTGGGATGCCGAGCTGGAGCGGCTGCTCGAGGAGGCGCGGCGCGACCGCTCCTCCGACGTGGCCGTGCCGATGCCGGCCAGCCTCTCCGCGACCTCGCTGGCTCGCCTGCGCGACGACCCGGCCGCCTTCGCCGGCGAGCTGGTCCGGCCGATGCCGCGCCCACCGTCCCCGGCGGCGAAGTTCGGCACCCTCTTCCACGCCTGGGTCGAGGCCCGCTTCGGACAGCAGCCCCTGCTCGATCCCGAGGACCTGCCCGGCCGCGCCGATCCCGGGATCGACGACGAGACCGAGCTCCGCGAGCTCGAGGAGGCGTTCGTCGCCGGGCCGTTCGGCGACCGGGTCCCGCACCAGGTCGAGGCGCCGTTCGCGCTGGTGCTGGGCGGCCAGGTCGTGCGGGGCCGGATCGACGCGGTCTTCACCGAGACCCGGTCCGACGGCGCCGCCGGCTTCCTGCTCGTGGACTGGAAGACCAACCGCGCGGCGAGCGCCGACCCGCTCCAGCTGGCGATCTACCGTCTCGCGTGGGCGGAGCTGCACGGGCTGCCGCTCGAGAGCGTGCGGGCCGCGTTCTACTACGTTCGCACCGGCGCGGTGGTCGAGCCCGACGACCTGCCAGCCCGGCCCGAGCTCGAGCGGCTGGTCGCCGACGGCACCACGGCCACGGGCTAGGGTCGGTCGCATGAGCAAGCCCGTGCTGGTCGTTGTCGGTGCCGGTCCCGGAGTGAGTGGCTCGGTCGCCCGGCTGTTCGCGCGCGAGGGGTACGACGTGGGGCTGATCGGCGTCGAGGAAGCGGCCCTCGCCGACCTCGCCGCGACGTTGGGCGACGCCGCCGTGCACACCAAGGTCTCCGACGTCACCGACATTGAGGCCGGGACCCTCGCCGTGCGCGAGATGGGCGACAAGTTCGGCCGGATCGACGTCCTGCACTTCAACCCGAGCGCGTTCCGCGAGAAGGACCCGCTCGAGCTGACCGTCCCGGAGCTGCTCCAGGACGTCGCCCTCGGGGTGGGCGCGCTGCTCACGGTCGTGCAGGCCGGGCGCCCCTACCTCTCGGCCGGCGGCCGGATCACGGTCACCGGCAGCATGGCGGCCGACAAGCCGTGGCACCGCGCGGCCTCGCTCGGGGTCCAGAAGGCCGGCGTCCGCAACCTGGTCCGCAGCCTCGACACCACGCTGGCACCGGACGGCATCCGCGCCGTCTCGGTGACGGTCCTCGGCACGCTGGGCAGGGAGGGCGCGTTCACGCCCGACCGGGTGGCCGAGGCCATCCACGCCGCCGCGTTCCAGGACGAGTCCGACTGGCAGCCCGAGGTGCCCTACTCCGGGTAGGACGCCGGTCAGCCCGCCGGGCTGAGGTCGTCCATGGCGTGCTCGTCGAGCCACCGGGCCACCCCGCGCGCGGCCACCCGGCCGGCACGGTTGGCGCCGATCGTGCTCGCCGACGGTCCGTAGCCGACCAGCTGCACCCGCGGGTCGGCGACCGCGGTGGTGCCGTCGAGCTTGATGCCGCCACGCTCCGAGCGCAGGTGCAGCGGGGCGAGATGGGTGACCGCCGGCCGGAAGCCGGTGGCCCAGAGGATGACGTCGGCCGGCTCGAACGTCCCGTCGGCGAAGCGCACGCCGCCCGGCTCGACCGAGACGAACATCGGGTGCCGGCGGAAGGCACCGAGCCGTTCGGCCTCACGCTCCTGCTCGCGCAGGGCGAGACCGGTGACGCTGACGACGCTCGCCGGGGGCAGGCCTCGGCGTACGCGTTCCTCGACCAGCGCCACCGCGGCCCGGCCCGCGTCCGGCGTGAAGTCGTCGGTCCGCCACACGGGCTCGCGGCGGGTGACCCAGAGGGTGTCGGTGAGCGGCGCCAGCTCGCCGAGGAACTGGACGGCCGAGGCACCCCCGCCGACGACGACCGTGCGCCGGCCCCGGAAGTGCTCCGGGCCCGGGTAGTCGACCGTGTGCACCTGCTCGCCGGCGAACGTCTCGACACCGGGGTAGTGCGGGACGAACGGGTGCGACCAGGTGCCGGTCGCGTTGACCAGCGTGCGCGTGGCCCAGGTGCGGGCGCCGGCGTGCACCACGAGCAGGCCGTCCTCGTCGGTGACGCGGTCGACCCGCACCGGCCGCACCACGGGCAGGTCGTGGCTGCGTTCGTAGTCCGCGAAGTACGCCGGCACCACGTCGTTGGCGCGCCCCTCCGGTGTGCCGGGCGACGCGGAGTCGGGCAGGGCCGCGACCCCGTGCACGTCCTGCATCGTGAGGGAGTCCCACCGGTGCCGCCAGGCCCCGCCCGGCGCCTCGTCGGCGTCCAGGACCACGTGCGCGAGCCCGAGCCGGGACAGGTGGTACGACGCCGACAGCCCCGCCTGTCCGGCGCCGACGACGATCGAGTCGAGGACCTCCACGGGGATGGAACGCCGGACCCGGACCGGATATTGCCCGCTCAGGTCCCGCAGAAGGTCTGGTACGACGTGCCGAAGCCCTCCGGGGCGGGCGCGGCGTAGCGCCCCAGCCCGGGGCGCTCGTCGAAGGGACGGGTCACCGCGTCCAGGAGCAGGTGAAGCGGGGTCAGGTCGCCGGCCGTGGCGGCGTCGAGCGCCTCCTCGACGAGGTGGTTGCGCGGGATGTAGACGGGGTTGACCCGGTCCATCGCGTCGGCGTCCGGGCCCAGGGCCCGCCAGCGCTCGGCCCAGGAGTCGAACCCGGCCAGGTCGAGAAACAGCCCGCGGGCGGGCTCGGTGTCGCCCCGCGCGGACGCCCCGAGCGCGCGGAAGAACGACGTGTGGTCGACGCGGCCCTGCTGCAGGAGCGCGAGCAGCTCGGTGACGAGCGGCCCGGTCACGTCCTCGACGAGTCCGTCGGGGAGGCCGAGCTTGACGCGCATCCCGGCCGACCACGCATCGGCGTACCGGGAACGGAACGTCCCGAGGGACGCCACCGCGATCTCGATCGCCCGCTCCTCCTCGTCGTGCAGGAGGGGGAGCAGCGCCTCGGCGAGCCGGGCGAGGTTCCACTCCGCCACGACCGGCTGGTTGCCGAAGGCATAGCGACCCCCGTCGTCGATCGAGCTGAAGACGGTCGCGGGGTCGTAGGCGTCCAGGAACGCGCAGGGGCCGTAGTCGATCGTCTCGCCCGAGATGGTCATGTTGTCGGTGTTCATCACGCCGTGGACGAAGCCGACGAGCATCCACCGGGCCACCAGGCGTGCCTGGACGCCGACGACGGCGTCGAGGAGCGCGCGGTAGGGGTCCTCGGCGGCGGCTGCCTCCGGGTGGTGGCGCGCGATCGCGTGGTCGGCGAGGCGGCGCAGGACGTCGACGTCGGCGCTCGCGCGGGCGTACTGGAAGCTGCCCACCCGCAGGTGGCTCGAGGCGACCCGGGCGAGCACCGCGCCGGGCAGCACCGTGTCGCGGCGCACGGGTCGTCCGGTCGCCACGACGGCCAGGGACCGGGTGGTCGGGATGTCCAGGGCGTGCATGGCCTCGCTGACGACGTACTCGCGGAGCATCGGGCCGACCGCGGCCAGGCCGTCGCCACCACGCGCGAACGGGGTGCGCCCGGAGCCCTTGAGATGCAGGTCGTGCACCCGGCCGTCGGGGTCGGTGAGCTCGCCGAGGAGGAGGGCGCGGCCGTCGCCGAGACGCGGGGAGTAGCCGCCGAACTGGTGCCCGGCGTACGCCTGCGCCACCGGCGTCGCTCCCTCGGGGACCCGGTTGCCGACCAGGAAGCGCACGCCCTCGGGGCTGCGGAGCGAGGCCGGGTCGAGGCCGAGCTCGGCGGCCAGCGGCTCGTTCAGCACGAGCAGGGTCGGCTCGGGTGCCTCCTCGGCCTGCCAGGGCAGTGTCAGCTCGGACAGCTCGCGGGCGAAGCGGCCGTCGAGGCGCACGGTCAGGGCGGATGTGAGGCTCACGCCCTCAACGGTACGGCGCGGCTCAACCCCGCTCGAGCCCCGCCTCGAGGGCGATCTCGACCATCGCGCCGAACGTCTGCTCGCGCTCCTGCGACGTCGTCTCCTCGCCGGTCACGATGTGGTCCGAGACGGTGCAGATCGCCAGCGCGCGACGGTCGAGCTTCGCCGCCAGCGTGTAGAGCGCGGCCGCCTCCATCTCGACGGCCAGCACGCCGTACTCCACCATCCGGGCGGTCAGCTCGGGCCGCGGGCTGTAGAACGAGTCGCTGCTGAAGATCAGCCCTACGTGCACGTTCTCGTGGGTCGAGCTTGTCGAGACCACTCGCTGGGCAGCGTCGTACGCCGCGCGCAGCAGCCCGAAGTCGGCGACCGGGGCGTAGTCGAGGCCTTCGAAGCGGATCCTGTTCATGGAGGAGTCCGTGCAGGCGCCGGACGCGATCACGATGTCGCGGACGGCGAGCTTCTCGGTGAGCGCGCCGCAGGAGCCGACCCGGATGACCGACTGGACGTCGTAGTCGGAGAACAGCTCGTTGACGTAGATCGCCAACGACGGCTGACCCATCCCGGAGCCCTGCACCGAGACGCGATGCCCGCGCCAGGTGCCGGTGTAGCCGTACATCCCGCGGACCTCGCTGTAGCACCTGGCGTCGTCGAGGAACGTCGCCGCGATCCACTTCGCGCGCAGCGGGTCGCCGGGCATCAGGACGAGGGGTGCGATGTCGCCGGCCCGGGCGCCGATGTGGGTGCTCACGCGCGGAAGACTAGCCTCGCCCGGGTGACGTTCCCGCACCTGCAGCTGTCCGCGAACCCCCACGACCGCACCGGCGTCCGCCGCGGTGACCAGGCCTGGCTCGACGAGCGTTGGGCGGACCCCACCAGCCGGGTGCTGGTCGTCTCGGGCACCCGGATCCGCCCCGTCGATGGCCGCGTCGACTGGGTGTCGCCCGCCGACGCCCCCGACGGCCTGCGCGTGCTCCTCGGCGACCGGGACGGGACCACGCGCTTCGCCGTGGTCGTGGAGCCAGGCGCGACGCCGGGGGAGCAGGCGGAGTGGTCGGGGCTGCGTGAGCTGCTGCCGCAGCTCGCCGGTGGCGGGCTTCCCGAGGCGCCCCTCGTCCTGCACGCCATCGGCCTCGCGGAGTGGCTCTTCACGACCCGGTTCTGCCCGCGCTGCGGGGGCGGCCTGGAGCCGCGGAACGCCGGGCACGAGCTGGTCTGCCGGAGCTGTGGCCGGTCCCAGTTCCCCCGCACCGACCCGGCCGTGATCATGGTCGTCACCTCGGGCGAGCCGGGCAGCGAGGACGAACGCTGCCTCCTCGGCCGCCAGGCGGCGTGGCCCCAGGGCCGCTACTCGACGCTGGCGGGCTTCTGCGAACCGGGCGAGACGCTGGAGGACGCCGTACGCCGCGAGGTAGGCGAGGAGGTCGGGATCCGGGTCGGCGACGTCGAGTACTTCGGCAACCAGCCGTGGCCGCTGCCCGCCAGCCTGATGCTGGGCTTCGTCGCCCGCGCCGTCTCGACCGAGATCGAGGTGGACGAGCACGAGATCGAGGCCGCCCGCTGGTTCACCCGCGCCGAGATGAGGGCCGAGGCGGAGGCCGGCACGTTGATCCTCCCGGGGGGCGTCCCGATCTCGCGCTCCCTCGTCGAGCACTGGTACGGAGGGCCGCTGCCCGGCACCTGGTGACCTGTCAGAAACTTTCCGGGCGGACAGGTCAGGAGGCGAGCGAGGCCAGCTTCTCCTTGACCTGGATCAGCGACGGGTTCGTCTGCGCCGATCCGTCGGCGTAGACCAGGGTCGGCACGGTCTGGTTGCCGTTGTTCGCCGACTCCACGATCTGGGCCGCG
>JAOPYB010000344.1 GCA_025964835.1 Nocardioides sp.
CCGACGTTCGCCCCAAGATCACGCTCGCGTGCGTGGTCTGCAAGGAGCGCAACTACATCACCAAGAAGAACCGCCGCAACGACCCCGATCGCATGGAGCTGAAGAAGTTCTGCCCGCGTTGCCGCACGCACACCGACCACCGCGAGACCCGCTGATCGGCAGCACCCCAGACTCCGCCGAGGGCGGTCACCCGCGAGGGTGACCGCCCTCGCGCCATGTCTGGACCCCTCAGGGCCGGCAGCCCGGTCGCTGCCGAGACGGGTGGCCGACGACGCCACCGCCGCCTCGGGGTCGATCCAGGACAGGCTGGGCCGCCCGTGCCGGCGGAACGCGCCGAGGCCGAGCCGGCCGCGGTCGTCGTGGACGGCGAACGAGCCCTGCACCGGCTCGTCGAGCGCCCAGGCTGCCGCCGTGCCGGCAGCTGCGGACGAGCCCGTCGGCGAGCCCCGTGACGGGGTCGAGCTCGTCGAGCAGCTCGCCGGTGGGCAGATCGGCCTTGACCAGCCGGCAGAGCCGGTGCCCGAGTGGCCGGGCACCGTGCAAGCCGCTCACCCAGGCGACGTGACCGGCCACGGCGACGCCCTGCGGGACGCAGCCCGACGCCGCACCGGCCCCGGGGAGCCAGAGCCCCGCGCAGGCCGCGTGGTCGTTGGGGAACGCGGCAAGCGGACGACGGCCGGACGCCGGCTGCCGCCCGACCACGTCGGCAGCGGCACCGGTCCGCAGGTGCGCAGCGCGCCGGCCGAGGTATGGCCCCGCCCGGTCGGGTCCGTCGCCGCGTCGCAGCCGCCCAGCAGGGCACCCGCCGCCAGCAGGGCAGCGAGACGGACCACCGCCCGCGGCGCCCCGAAGTCATGCCCCATTGTCGGGTGCCCGGGGTAGCCGGGGTCGCATTCGCTAGTTTGAGGCCATGCCAGTCGACCAGTCCCTCGTCGGTCGGGAGTTCCCGCCGACTCGGCCCTACGCCGTGTCCGAGGAGAAGATCCGCGCGTTCGTGACCTCGACCGGGGCCGACTACGACGGCGGCCCGGCACCGGCGACCTTCCCGATCGTGCTCGCCTTCGACGCGATGAACGCCTTCCTCGCGGCCGAGTCGATCGACCTGTTCCGGATCGTGCACGGCGAGCAGAAGTTCTCCTACGAGCGCCCGGTCCGGCCCGGTGACGTCCTCACCGCCACGCTGACCGTCGCGAGCCTGCGCCAGATCTCCGGCAACGACATCATCGGCACCACCAGCCGGGTCACCGACGAGGCCGGCGCCCTGGTCTGCTCCACCAGCGCGACGCTCGTCCACCGGGGGGCGGAGTCATGAGCCTCGAGACGCAGGTCTTCACGATCACGCGCGCCGACCTCGTGCGGTACGCCGAGGCGAGCGGCGACCACAACCCCATCCACCAGGACGAGTCCGTCGCCCGCAGCGTCGGCCTCCCCGGGGTGATCGCGCACGGGATGTACACGATGGCGCTGGCCGCACGGGCCGTGACCACGTGGTTCCCCGGCGCCGAGCTGGTCGCCTTCGGCTGCAAGTTCACCAACCCCGTCGTGGTGCCCGCCGAGGGTGGCGTGGAGCTCGAGGTCGCCGGCGAGACCAAGGAGGGTGACGACGGCCTGACCACGGTCGCGCTGACCGTCACCTGCGGCGGCCAGAAGGTCCTCGGCATGCCCAAGGCCGTGCTGCGTGTCTGAGCGGCACCTGCTGAGCGAGCACACCACGCTGCGGTTGGGCGGCCCCGCCGCCCGTTTCGTCACCGCCGGCACCGAGGACGAGCTGGTCGACGCGGTGCGCCGGGCCGACGAGGCCGGTGACCCGCTCCTGGTGCTGGCCGGGGGCAGCAACCTGGTCGTGGCCGACGCCGGCTTCGACGGCACGGTCGTCGAGGTGGCCACCCGGGGGGTCGTCGCCGACGTCGAGGGCGACGAGGCGTCGTGCGGCGGCGTCCTGGTCACCGTGGCGGCGGGGGAGCCCTGGGACGCGCTGGTCGCCCGCGCCGTCGGCGCCGGCTGGGTGGGCGTCGAGGCGCTCTCCGGCATCCCCGGCTCGGTCGGGGCCACCCCCATCCAGAACGTCGGCGCCTACGGCCAGGAGGTCGCCCAGACCATCGCCTCGGTGCGGGTCTGGGACCGCACCCTCCGGGGCGTGCGCACCTTCGCCAACGCCGAGTGCGGCTTCGGCTACCGGCACAGCCGCTTCAAGGCCGACCGGTCGCGCCACGTCGTGCTCAGCGTGACCTTCCAGCTCGCCCAGGGCGCCCAGAGCACCCCGGTGACCTACGCCGAGCTGGCCCGCACGCTCGGCGTCGAGGCCGGCCGACGCGCCCCCCTCACCGAGGTCCGCGAGGCCGTCCTGGCCCTGCGTGCGGGCAAGGGCATGGTCCTCGACCCGGCGGACCACGACACGTGGAGCGCCGGGTCGTTCTTCACCAACCCGGTCGTCGCGCCCGGGGAGCTGCCCGAGGGTGCCCCCGCGTGGCCCCAGCCGGACGGGACCGTCAAGACGAGTGCCGCCTGGCTCATCGAGCGTTCCGGCTTCACCAAGGGCTACGGCAACGCGCGGGTCAGCCTCTCGACCAAGCACCCGCTCGCGCTGACCAACCGGGGCGGCGCCCGTGCCGACGACCTGCTCGCACTGGCCCGCGAGGTCCGCGACGGGGTCGCGGCTCGCTTCGGGATCCGGCTCGTGAACGAGCCGGTGCTGGTCGGCTGTGAGCTCTGAGCCGTCCGCCTACGGCGAGGTGCTGACGGCGGTGCCGGTCACGAACACGATCAGGACGAGGAGCAGCACGATCCCGAGGGCCAGCAGGGCGGTGCCGATGATGCCCATGATCTTGCCGGCGTTGGCCTGGTCGCGGCCGCCGTACGCCCCCGGGCTGGCGTCGATCTCGCGCACCGCCGTGGCGCCGATGCGCCACGCGAACGGCGACAGCACGAGCGTGAGCCCGCCGCAGAACATGATGCCGGCCAGCCCGATCAGCCCCAGGACCAGCGCCGTCGTCGCGGACGGGTGATTGGGCCGGACCGGGGTGCCGTAGCCGTAGCCCGGCTGCTGCGGGGCGCCGTACGCCGCCTGTTCCGGTGCGCCGTACGCGGGCCCGGTGGCCGGCTGCGCCTGGCCGTACGGCGGCTGCGGCTGGCCGTAGGGCGGCGGGGCCGCCGGCGAGGCGGACTGGGCGTAGGGGTTCTGGGGCGGGGGCGGGCCGTAGGGCCCGTCGGCGGAGGAACCGTCGGGGAGCGGGGTCGGGTCACCGGGCTCGGAGGAGGTCACCGGAGCATCCTCTCAGGACTCGCGACTCGGGGCGAGCCACTCGTCGATCCCGGCGAACAGCTCGGCCTTCAGCTGCTGCGGCGCCCGGGACGCACGGACCGACATCCGGGCCAGCTCGGCGAGCTGCTCGTCGGTCAGCTCGTGGGCGGCGCGCATGGTGGCGTACTGCCCGGCCAGCCGCGAGCCGAACAGCAGCGGGTCGTCGGCCCCCAGCGCGATCGTGGCGCCGGCAGCCATCAGGGTGGGGAGCGGCACGGACGTGAGGTCGGAGTAGACGCCGAGCGCGACGTTCGAGACCGGGCACACCTCGAGTGCCACACCGGCCTCGACGATGCGGGCCAGCAGAGCGGGGTCCTCCGCTGCCCGGACCCCGTGGCCCAGCCGGTGGGCGTGCAGGCTGTCGACGCAGGTCCGGATGCTGTCGGGGCCGAGCAGCTCGCCGCCGTGCGGCACCAGGGTCAGGCCGGCCCGCTCGGCGATCGCGAAGGCCGGCGCGAAGTCGGACGTCGACCCGCGCCGCTCGTCGTTGGACAGCCCGAAGCCGACGACCCCGCGGTCGACGTACTGCGCGGCGAGCCGGGCGAGCGTGCGGGCGTCGAGCGGGTGTCGGGTCCGGTTGGCGGCGATGACCAGCGCCATCTGGAGACCGGTGTCGCGCGAGGCCTCCCGGACGGCGTCGAGCACCAGGTCGGTGAAGGCGGTGATCCCCCCGAAGCGGGCGCCGTACCCGCTCGGGTCGACCTGGATCTCGAGCCAGCGCCCGCCGTCGCGGACGTCGTCCTCGGCGGCCTCTCGCACCAGCCGGCGTACGTCGGCCTCGGTGCGGAGCACGGACCGGGCGACGTCGTAGAGCCGCTGGAAGCGGAACCAGCCCTTCTCGTCGGCCGCCGAGAGCTCCGGTGGCCACTCGGAGACCAGCGAGTCGGGCAGTGCGACCCCGTCCCGAGCGGCCAGCTCGAGCAGCGTCTGGTGCCGCATCGACCCGGTGAAGTGCAGGTGCAGGTGCGCCTTCGGCAGCCGGTCCAGGTCACGGGTCTCGATACGCTCGCTCCGCTCGCTACCCGACCACCGGGTTCTCAGGCGAAGAGCTTCTGGAGCCGGGTGATCCCCTCGACGATGTCGTCGTCGCCGAGCGCGTAGGAGAAGCGCAGGTAGCCCGGGGAGCCGAACGCCTCGCCCGGCACCGCGGCGACCTCGGCACTGTCGAGCATGTACTCGGCCAGGTCCGTCGACGTCTCGATCAGCCGGCCGGCGTACTCCTTGCCGAGCAGGCCTTTCACCGACGGGTAGGCGTAGAACGCGCCCAGCGGCATCGGGCAAACGACGCCCTCGATCTCGTTGAGCATCGAGACGATCGTGCGGCGGCGGCGGTCGAAGGCCACCTTCATCTCGTCGACGGCGGTGAGGTCGCCCTCGACGGCAGCGATCGCCGCGCGCTGCGCGACGTTGGAGACGTTGGAGGTCGCGTGCGACTGCAGGTTGGTCGCGGCCTTGACGAGGTCCTTCGGGCCGATCATCCAGCCGACCCGCCAGCCGGTCATCGCGTAGGTCTTGGCGACCCCGTTGACCACGACGGTGTTGTCGACGAGGAAGGGGCACAGGACCGGCATGGAGCCCGTCTCCGCGCCGTCGTAGACGAGGTGTTCGTAGATCTCGTCGGTGAGCACCCACAGGTCGTGGTCCTCGACCCACCGGCCGATCTCGCGGATCTCGTCGGCCGTGTAGACCGAGCCGGTGGGGTTGGACGGCGAGACGAACAGGAGCACCTTGGTGCGCTCGGTGCGGGCCGCCTCGAGCTGCTCGACGGTGACCTTGTAGTCCTGGGTCTCGTCGGCCAGCACCGCGACCGGGACGCCGCCGGCGAGCTGGATCGCCTCGGGGTACGTCGTCCAGTACGGCGCGGGCACGATGACCTCGTCGCCCGGGTCGAGCATCGCGGCGAAGGCGGCGTAGATGGCCTGCTTGCCGCCGTTGGTCACCAGGACCTGCGCGGGCTCGATCTCGAGGCCGCTGTCGCGCAGGGTCTTGGCCGCGATGGCCTTCTTGAGCTCGGGCAGCCCGCCGGCCGGCGTGTAACGGTGGTTCTTGGGGTCGCGGCACGCGTCGACCGCCGCCTCGACGATGTAGCCGGGCGTGGGGAAGTCGGGCTCGCCGGCGCCGAAGCCGATGACGGGTCGCCCCTCGGCCTTGAGGGCCTTGGCCTTCGCGTCGACCTTGAGCGTCGCGGACTCGGCGATGGCGCCGATCCGGCGGGAGACGCGTCGTTCGCGGGGCCCCCGACGGAGCTCTGCGTCGGGCTGGGCGGGCGGGTTGGAGGTCATGGCACCATCGTAGAGGCGCCCGCGTGGTCGGGGCCCGCGGGTTTCGCTCCGTGGGTCCGTGCCCTCCCGGAGGCACCGGGGAGGCGCCGGGCACGCCTCACGGAGGTGGCCGGGGGCGGTTTGGACTCGACCTCGGTCTTCCCCGTAGACTCCACTTTTGGTGGTTTCCCACATGCTGCGGCATGCCCGGACTCGGGTGGCAGCTGCGGTGGGTCGCCCGGAGGGCACTAGCTCAACTGGCAGAGCATCGGTCTCCAAAACCGAAGGTTGGGGGTTCAAGTCCCTCGTGCCCTGCAAGAACACTGCAAGCACAGCTGGTCGACGACGACCAGGTGGTCGGACGAGGAGAGGTGACGAGCGTGTCGGACAGCAAGGCGGTCCGCGGTTCGCGAGACAGCAGGCCCGGCAAGCGCACGAGCGTGCCCACGTTCTACCGCCAGGTCGTGGCTGAGCTTCGCAAGGTCGTCTACCCGACCCAGGAGCAGCTGGTCACGTACTTCATCGTGGTCATGGTGTTCGTCGTCTTCATGATGGCGCTGGTGTCGGCCCTCGACCTGGCCTTCGGCAAGCTCGTGTTCGCGGTCTTCTCGGGCAATTCCGC
>JAOPYB010000367.1 GCA_025964835.1 Nocardioides sp.
GGTGAGCAGCCGACCCCACCACCGTCCGATGACGCCCGGCGCCAGGCTCTTCGACTCGCTCGTCGGGGGCAGCGACCCCGCCGAGGTGAGCGAGGCGGCCGACCGGGCCGCGACCCTGCTCGTCCGCGGCGCCCGGGAGACCGACGACGTCGAGGTCGCCGAACGGCTCCTCCACCTCGCCGACACCGAGGGCATCGAGGCCATCGCGGAGGTGTGGTCCGGCTCGCAGGCCGACTCGCTGGCCGGCTGCCTGTGGCGGCTCTACCTGCTGCGCTCGTGGGTGTACGCCGACCCGCTCGCGGTCGCACGCGAGTTCGAGGCCGGCCGGGCACAGGCCCAGGTGGCGCGGGTCGTGGCGGGGGTGGCCGACCCGCCCGGGCCCGAGGCGCTGAAGGCGATGGTCGACCAGGTGCTGCGGGGCATCGCCGGCGGCGAGTTCGCCGACGTGCTCTTCCGTGCCGCGGCGTTCGCCCGCGTCGTCGCGACCGGCCGGGCGTCGTTGCCCGGCCCGACCGAGGCCGAGGTGCAGCGGATGCTGGTGCTCGCCGAGCAGCTCGAGAGCGCCGCGCACGCAGAACTTCGCCATCGGCTGGTGTGAGGCGTTAAAATGGAGAACGAGGGCGCCGGACCGTGGCAGCCCCGGGTCCCACAATAAGCCGCTACGAGCGGCCACGCGCCGTGAGGCGCTCCCGGTCCGGCGTCCTCGCCTCCGGCCCGGGCCCTAGAGTCTGGCCGTGACGAAGTTCCGCCACCGGCTCTCCGCCCTCTTCCGCGCCCGCACACGCGGCGCGCCCAGCGCGTCGAGCACGCCCGACGGCGTCCGCTACCAGCCGCGCGGCGACGGCCGGCCGGATCCCGGCGAGGTCGTCTGGGCGTGGGTGCCCTACGAGGAGGACGCGAGCCGCGGCAAGGACCGGCCGGTGCTGCTCGTCGGGCGCCGCGGCCCCCAATGGCTCGCGCTGATGCTCACCAGCAAGGACCACGACCGCGACGCCGAGGACGAGGCGCGCCACGGCCGGCGGTGGATGGACGTCGGCACCGGCGCCTGGGACCGCGAGCGGCGCCCCAGCGAGGTCCGCCTCGACCGGCTGGTCGTGCTGGCGGGCGCCGGCATCCGCAGGGAGGGCGCGGCCCTGGATCGTGCGGTGTTCGACCGGGTGGTCGAGGCGGCCCGTGCGCTGCACACCTTCGACGCCGGTTAGCGTCACCCGCATGATCACCCGCACCCTCGGCACCGGTCCCGCCGCCACCACGGTCAGCGCACTCGGGCTGGGCGGCATGCCGCTCTCGCGGCCGGGTCGCGACGGCACCCTCCCGGATCCGGACCGGGCCGTCGCCACCGTCCACGCGGCGCTCGACCTCGGGGTCACCTTCGTCGACACCGCCGACTGCTACGGCCCCGACGGCCATCCCGACGACGAGGGCCTGGGGCACAACGAGGCGATCGTCGCGCGCGCCCTGCGCGGGCGCAGCGAGGAGGTCCTGGTCGCGACCAAGGCCGGCATCCGGCGCGACGGCGCCGACTGGCCGATCGACGGCCGCCCCGCCTGGGTCCGGGAGGCGGTGCGCGGCTCGCTGCGCCGGCTCGGGGTCGACAGCATCGGGCTCTACCAGCATCACCGGCCTGACCCGGAGGTGCCGTACGCCGAGACGATGGGCGCCTTCCGCGAGCTCTACGACGCGGGGCTCGTCCAGCGAGTCGGCATCTCCAACGCCGACTCGGCCCAGATCGCCGAGGCCCGCGCGGTGCTCGGCGACGCGCTGGTGAGCGTGCAGAACCAGCTCAGCCCGGCGTTCCGCGGCAGCCTGCCGCAGCTCGAGCTGTGCGGCCGGCTCGGGCTGGCGTTCCTGCCGTGGAGCCCGCTCGGCGGCATGAGTGCGGCCGCGGGGCTCGGCGGTGAGCACCGGGCCTTCGAGGAGGTGGCCACCGAGCGGGGGGTCAGCCCGCAGCGGGTCTGCCTGGCCTGGCTGCTCGCCCTGGGTCCGCACGTGGTGCCGATCCCGGGTGCCAGCCGCCCGGAGTCGATCACCGACTCCCTCGGCGCGGTCGACCTGGTGCTCACCCCGGCCGAGCTCGAGCGGCTGGACCGCTGAGCTCCCGGACCGCTGGGCTAGCCGAAGGTGCGGGCGATCCGGCGCACGGCGACGCGGGCGGGGTCCCGGCCGGCGGGGTAGGCGTCCACGGTGGTGGTGATCTCGACGAGGGAGAGATAGCTGCCGGTCCGCACGATGCCCAGCCCGGCCGCGGTGACCCGCTTCCCGGAGCCGGACCCGTAGACCGTGCGGTAGCTGTCGCCGGTGCCGACCCGGACCGCGACCGCCTCGAGCGGGCCCACCTCCGTGCGGGGGAGGTCCAGCCGCTGCTCGCAGTCCTCGCGCCACGACCTCAGCACCTCATGGGCGCGCCAGGCCGACTTGTCGTCCGCGAACCTCGCCACGACCTGGACCGCGTGGGCCGGTGCCGCCCCGTCGCCGTCGCCGGCGGCGGCGTAGGTGCGGCGGACGGCGTTCAGGGCGCCGATCGACTCCAGCGACGTCTTCTGGCAGGCGCCGACCCGCTGGGTGTCCTCCGGGCCCTCGTCGACGGTGGTCCACGCGATACCGGCGGCCAGCACCGGCATCCGGTCCGCGTCGAGGAAGTGGCCGCCCACCGCGTCGCGACCGAGGGGGATGAGCGGCGGCAGCTTCGGCCGTGTGGTGCGCGGGCGGTGGGGCTGTGCGGGGGTCGCGGGGCGGGTCCGGCTCGGCGTGGGCGTGGCCTCGGGGGTCGTGCCGCGGTGCTCCCGGGCGTGCATCGGAGGGCCGGCCAGGTCGGTGACCGGCCGGTCGTCGGAGCCGCAGCCACTCGCGCCGAGCACGATCGCGAGCAGGGGCAGGAGAAGGACCCGAGGCACGTCCTTCATCGTAGGCAGCCGGGGGCCGCGGACGGTGGCACGACATGCGGACAGCCCCCGGTGACCTGTCGGTAGGGTGGGCGACGGTCAACGGCAGAAACGACGGTGGGTGGTGCAACGGGTGCAGGTGCGTGCGCAGGGGGGATCGCAGGACGACAGGTCCGGGCGAGTGAGCCGCACGGGTCGCCGCGCGGCATTGCCGACGGCGATCCTGCTGGTGGCCGCCCTGGCCGCGGCGGGCTGCGACACCGGTGGCAACGACCCGGCCCCCACGCCCACCTCGACGGCGCCGGCCAAGCCGGTCAAGCTCACCTTCGGGATGTACGGCCCCCCCGACGAGGTCGGTGCCTTCCAGGGGGTCGTCGACATCTTCAACTCGCTGAGCGACGACAGCGACGTCACGATCTCGTCGTACGCCAACCACGACGGCCTCGTCGAGGCCCTCAGGTCCGGCGAGAAGATCCCCGACGTGTTCATGGCGTCGCGCAGCGACCTCGCCTGGCTCCAGGAGCAGAAGCTCACCCAACCGGTCGACGAGATGCTCGACGAGCGTGGCGTCGACTTCGGCGACGGCTACTCCCGCGACGCCCTCCAGGCGTTCAGCGCCGACAACCGGCTGCAGTGCATGCCCTACGGCATCTCGCCGATGGTCATCTACTACAACAAGGCGCTCATCGACTTCGACCGGATGCGGGCCCGCGGCCTGGACGCCCCCGACCTCGGCACCGAGACCGCGCCCCGCAACCCCGGCTGGTCCTTCGACCAGTTCACGGCGGCCGCCGAGTACGCCACGCGGCCGCGCCGCCACACCCGTGGCCTGTACGTCGACCCCACGCTCCGCGGCCTGTCGCCGTTCATCTACTCCGGCGGTGGCACGGTCTTCGACGACCAGGCGGACCCCACCTCCCTGGCCTTCTCGGACAGCGACACCCAGGCGGCCCTCGAGCGGGCGCTCGTGCTGCTCCGCAACCCCCAGCTCACGCTCACCGACAAGCAGCTCGACCGGGCGACGCCGCTGCAGTGGTTCGAGCGCGGCCGGCTCGGGATGATCGAGGGCTTCCGGTCGCTGGTGCCCGAGCTGCGCCAGGTGCAGGGGCTCGACTTCGACGTGATGCCGATGCCGGTCCTGGACAGCTCCGCCACCTCCGGCGACATCACCGGGCTCTGCATCTCCGCCGACGCCGCGAGTGCCCCCGAGGCCGCCGACTTCCTGGTCCACGCGCTGGCCCCGGACTCGGTGGGCCGGGTGGTCGACACGGGCTACCTCGCGCCGGCCAACCTCGAGGTGGCCCTGTCCGACAGGTTCCTCCAGCCGGGCCGCCTGCCGGACCACTCCTCGGTCTTCAACTCCAGCGTCCGCGCCCTCGAGCTGCCGCCCCTCATCGACTCGTGGCCCGACCTGGAGGCGGCTGTCGCCGCCAGGCTGCGCGAGCTCCTGACCGTTCCCGTGGTGGACCTCGTCGCGCTGACCGCGCAGATCGACGAGGAGTCACGCACCGTCCTCGACCCGACCCCCGCGAGCGAGAGCCCGAGCCCGAGTCCCTGACCGGTCGGCGAGCGGGTCAGGCGGGATCCGCGGCCGGGTCGTCCGGGGGGTCGTCGACCGGCTCCTCCTCGGGCGCCGCGTCGGCGTCGAGGATCGCCCGGGTGAGCACCGGGGCGGCCAGGGCGATCTGCCAGCTGCGGGCGCCGTAGGCCGTGAGCTGGTCGACCACGGCGTCCAGCAGAGCGCCGGGCTCCCGGGGGCGCGGCGGGGTCCACAGCGTGCGCCGCAGGTAGTCGGGCGTGAGGACGTTCTCGACCGGCAGGCCGTTCTCCTCGGCGAGGGCGCTCATCGCCTCGCGCGCCAGCTGCAGGCGCTTCGCCGCGACGGGGTCCTTCTCGGCCCAGGCCCGCGGGAGCGGCGGGCCGTCGCCGCGCGGCGAACGGGTCGGCAGGTCGTGCTCGTCCATCTCCTGGACCTCGTGGAGCGCGGCCACCCACCGCGCGGAGTAGCGCTCCGCGCCGCGGCCGTGGAATCCCTTGGTGGACAGCAGGGCGGCACGGTCCGTCGGCATCGCCTGGGCGGCGGCCACAATGGCGGCGTCGGGGATGATCCGGCCCGGTGTCACGTCGCGCTGCTCGGCGATCTCGTCGCGGGTCTCCCACAGGGCCCGCACGGCGCCGAGGCCGCGCCGGCCGCGGACGCGGTGCAGGCCGGACGTGCGGCGCCAGGCGTCGACCCGGGGGGTCGCCTCGAAGCCCTTGAGGGCCTCGAACTCCTGGCGCGCCCAGTCGGCCTTGCCGGTGGCGATCAGCTCGGCGCCGAGCGCCTCGCGCAGCTCGACCAGGACCTCCACGTCGAGCGCGGCGTACTCGAGCCACGGGCCCGGCAGGGGCCGGGTGGACCAGTCGACCGCCGAGTGCTCCTTGGCGAGCCGGTAGCCGAGCACCGTCTCGACCAGCGTGGCAAGGCCGACGCGTGGGTAGCCGAGCAGCCTGCCGGCCAGCTCGGTGTCGAAGAGCTCGCTCGGCTGGAGGCCGACCTCGGTGAGGCAGGGCAGGTCCTGGGTGGCCGCGTGCAGGATCCACTCGGTGCCCGCGAGCACGTCCTGGAGGGGGCCGAGGGTGTCGAAGGCGATCGGGTCGACCAGGTGGGTGCCGGACCCCTCGCGCCGCAGCTGGATCAGGTAGGCGCGCGAGGAGTACCGGTAGCCGGACGCGCGCTCCGCGTCGATGGCCACCGGGCCGGTGCCGGCCGCGAGGCGCTCACAGGTCTCGCGCAGCGCGGCCTCGGTCTCCACCACGGGCGGCAGCCCGTCGCGCAGCCTCAGCATCGGCGGCGGGGGCGCCTCGGGGGCTTCCGGAGCCTCGGGCGTGGCGGGTGTCTCTGGTGTCTCGGAGCCGTCGTCCTCTGCCGCGGGCGTCATCGTCGTCAGCGTCCCGAGCCCCGCTGTCCGCGGCGGCTCGGCATGACGCTGACGCCCTCCGGGACGGGCGGGAGCCCGACCGCGGTGCAGAGCAGCTCGCCCCACGCCTCGACGTGCGGGCCGAGGTCGAGGGCGATGGTGGCGGCGGGGTCGCCGGTGGCGAGCGGCGTCCAGGACGCGCGGATCTCGATCTGGGCCGTGCCGCCCTCGTCGGACATGCCACCGAAGCTCTCGGTCGCGACCCGGGTGACGGTGCCCGACGCGGAGGCGTACGAGGCGCCGTGCGCGTCCAGTGCCTCGGTCAGCCAGGACCAGCCCACGGCGGCGAGCATCGGGTCGGTGATCAGCTCGAGGTCGATCTCGGCGCGGGCGTAGGCCACGCAGCGAAACGTGCCGTCCCAGGCGTCGTTGCCCGCCGGGTCGTGCAGCAGGATGATCCGCCCGGTGCCCAGGTCGGTGTCGTCGACGGTGACGTCGGCCGAGAGCGCGGAGGCGTACGGCGCGATGCGCTGCGGCGCCGGCATCTCCTCGCAGAAGACCT
>JAOPYB010000409.1 GCA_025964835.1 Nocardioides sp.
GCGGTGCACATGTCCGAGGAGGGGCTGATCGACCTCGACGAGTCCGTACGCCGGGTCAGCGGCGCGCAGCTCGCCCAGCTGATGTTCCCCCGCTTCGACGAGTCCGCAGACCGCGAGCTGGTCGCGAAAGGCATGAACGCCTCCCCCGGCGCCGCCGTCGGCAAGATCGTCTTCGACTCCGACACGGCGGTCGAGTGGGCCGACCGTGGCGAGGACGTGATCCTGGTCCGCAAGGAGACCAACCCCGACGACCTGCGCGGGATGGTCGTCGCCAAGGGCATCCTGACCAGCCGTGGCGGCAAGACCTCGCACGCCGCCGTCGTCGCGCGCGGCATGGGCCGCACCTGCGTCTGTGGCGTCGAGTCGATCGAGGTGGACGCCACCAGGAAGACGATGAAGGTCCGCCGGGGCCGGACCTTCGAGGAGGGTGACGTCATCTCGATCGACGGCACCACCGGCGAGGTCTTCGCGGGTGCCGTCCCGGTGGCCGACTCGTCCGTGGTGCGTCACTTCGAGGGCGAGGACGTCGGCGACGACGTCATCGTCTCGGCGGTCGCGACCCTGATGGACCACGCCGACGCCGCGCGTCGGCTGCAGGTCCGCGCCAACGCCGACACTCCCGAGGACGCGCTGCGCGCCCGTCGCTTCGGCGCCCAGGGAATCGGGCTCTGCCGCACCGAGCACATGTTCCTCGGGGAGCGGCGCCAGCTCGTCGAGAACCTCGTGGTGGCCGAGGACGAGGAGGCCCAGGAGGCCGCCCTGGCGGAGCTGCTGCCCCTCCAGCGCCAGGACTTCACCGAGATTCTCGAGGCGATGGACGGGCTCCCGGTCACGATCCGGCTGATCGACCCGCCGCTGCACGAGTTCCTCCCGGACTTCACCGACCTCTCGGTGCAGGTGGCGCTCGAGGACGAGCGGGACACCTCCAACAGCCGGCACGAGAAGCTGCTCGAGGCCGTCCGGCGGCTGCACGAGCAGAACCCCATGCTCGGCCTGCGCGGCGTGCGGCTCGGGATCGTGATCCCCGGTCTGTTCACGATGCAGGCGCGGGCGATCCTCGAGGCGGCGGCCGACCGGATCGCCGCCGGCGGCGACGCCCGGCCCGAGATCATGATCCCGCTGGTGGCCAGCGTCCGCGAGCTCGACCTGGTGCGCGAGCGGATCGTGGCGGTCGCGCGGACCGTCCAGGAGGAGCGCGGGTTCGACGTGCCCCACAAGATCGGCACGATGATCGAGCTGCCGCGGGCCGCCGTCACCGCCGACAAGATCGCGGCGTCGGCGGAGTTCTTCTCGTTCGGCACCAACGACCTGACCCAGATGACCTGGGGGTTCTCACGTGACGACGTGGAGGCGGCGTTCTTCAGCACCTACCTCGAGCAGGGGGTCTTCCCGGTCTCCCCGTTCGAGTCGCTGGACACCGAGGGCGTGGGCTCGCTGGTGCGCACCGCCGTCGAGAAGGGTCGCTCAGCGCGCCCGGACCTGCACCTCGGCGTGTGTGGTGAGCACGGCGGCGACCCTGCCTCGATCCACTTCTTCGACGAGGTCGGGCTCGACTACGTCTCCTGCTCGCCGTTCCGCGTCCCCGTGGCCCGGCTCGAGGCCGGCCGCGCCTCGCTGGGCGTCGACTGAGCGGCGCCGGGGCGGGCGGAGCGCGACCAGCACCCCGGTGACGAGCACCAGCCCGCCGAGGGCCTCGGCGGCGTTGGGGGCCTGGTCGAGGAGCAGCCACGCCGACCCCATCGCGACGACGGGCGCCAGCAGCACCCAGGGCACCACCGCCGCGGACACGTTGCGGGCGAGCAGGGTGTTGAAGATCCCGTAGCCGACCAGCGAGGCGAGCCCGGCGGTGTAGAGCGTGGACACCCCCGCCTGCCACGAGAACGACGCGAGCGCGGCCGAGACCTCGCCGGGGCCGTCGAGCAGGAGGGCGAGCGCGAGCAGCGGGAGGGGTACGACGACCGCCGACCAGACCGTAAGCGACAGCCCGCCGGTGACGCCGGACGTGCGGGAGACGACGTTCCCGATGCCCCACGAGAGCGCCCCGAGCAGGCAGAGCACCAGGGCGGTGGCCGGGACGTGCCCGCCACGTCCGACGGCGACGACCACCAGACCGACCGTCCCGAGCGCCACCCCCGCGACCTGGGCACGGGTCGGCCGCTCGCGCAGCACCCCGGCCGCGATCACGACCGTGAAGATCACCTGGGCCTGCAGCACCAGCGCCGCCAGACCCGGCGGCATCCCGGCGGCCATCGCGGCGTACAGGAAGCCGAACTGACCCACGGACATGAAGGCGCCCACCGCCACGAGGGTGCGCCACGGTGCGGCCGGCCGGGGCACGAACAGGATCGCCGGCACGACGACCGCGGCGAAGCGGACCGCGGCGAACAGCAGCGGCGGCACGTCGTGCATGCCCCAGTCGATGACCACGAAGTTGAAGCCCCAGATCGTGGCGACGAGGGCGGCCAGGAGCGAGTCGCGGCGGTTCACGAACCCAGCCTCGCGCAGTCGACCCGGAAGCACCAGCGAATGATCATGCATCAAACCCGGTAGCATCGCTGCATGATCGATCTCGCCGCGCTCGTCTCCCTGCGGGCCGTCGCCACCCACGGCTCGGTGGTCGCCGCGGCCGAGGCGCTCGGCTACACGCCCAGCGCCGTCTCGCAGCAGGTGAAGCGGCTCGAGAAACAGACCGGCGTGCCGCTGCTCGAGCGCGTCGGCCGCGGCGTGATGCTGACCGGCCACGGACGGCACCTGGTCGACGCCGGGTCGCGCCTGCTCGGCGACCTCGAGGAGGTCGAGGCCGGGCTGCACCACCGGGCCGGGACCGTCGCCGGCCACCTGAGGCTGACCGCGTTCTCGACCGCGATGCGCGGGCTCGTGGCGCCCGCCGTGCGCGCCCTGCGCGATGCCCATCCCGCCCTCACCCTGGCCCTCACCGAGCGGGAGCCTTGGGACACGGTCGACCTGGTCGCCTCCGGCCAGACCGACCTCGGCGTCGTGCACAGCTGGGGCGACGTCCCGCTCGCGATCCCCGAGCACCTCGCCACCACTCCCCTGGCGCGCGACGTCGCCGACGTCGTGGTGCCGACCGACCACCG
>JAOPYB010000258.1 GCA_025964835.1 Nocardioides sp.
ACTCCGTGGTCACCTCGGCGCCCTCGACGAGCCCGAACTCCGACGACACGGCCGCGATGACCGCGGCCAGGTCGGCGGGTGGGAGCAGCGTGGGCGTGCCGCCGCCGAAGAAGACCGTCGAGACCGGCAGGTCCCGATCGCCCAGCACCAGCCGGGCGCGACGGATCTCGGCGATCGCGGCCTCGGCGTACGTCGCGCGGGACGCCCCCGCGGCCGGCGAGGCGCCGCCCAGCTCCTCGGCCGTGTAGGTGTTGAAGTCGCAGTAACCGCAGCGGACGGTGCAGAACGGCACGTGCACGTAGATACCGAAGGGTCGCTCACCGAGCCCGGCCAGCGCCTGCTCCGGGAGCGACCCGTCCTCCGGCACGGGGTCACCGGGTGGGAGGGCGGAGGGCATCCGCCCATCCTCCCACCCGGGTCATGCACCTCAGACGGGGACGTTCAGGGAGACCGCGTAGCCCTTCTCGTTGGACCCGGTCACCTTCGCGAGCTGCAGCGAGTAGCCGTCGGAGAAGATGCCGTCGGAGTCGAGCGAGACCTGGGACAGGTTGGTGACGCTCTGCTCGTAGCCCGCGACCGCGTAGACGCGCTCGCACACGTCCTGGGGCAGCGCCAGCTGGCTGGTCCGCAGCTTGTTGGCGTAGCTCGTCGCGTCGTCGAGCGACTGGTAGACCTCGAAGTGCATGTGCGGCCAGCGCCCCGAGTAGCAGGCCGGGAAGATGCTGGTGAACTCCACGCGGCCGTCGGCGTCGGTCTCCTGCACCCCGCGCAGGTAGTTCTCGTCGGCGACCGCCTCGGCGTACATCGAGTAGTTGCCGTCGCGGTCGCAGTGCCACAGGTAGACCGCCGCGCCGGCGAGGGCGCTCGCGTCGGCGCCGTTGACATCGATGACCTTGAGCCGGACGGTGACCGGCACGCCCTCGGCCACACCGGTGGCGTCGCCGAAGCTCGAGGTGAGGTCACTGCGCACGATGCCGCTCTCGGTGAGCACGTTGACACCGTTCGAGCCGTCGCCCGGGTAGGGCCCGGCGGTCTCCTCCGGGATCTCGCCGTCCGCGACCTCCACGTTCGAGGCCCCGCCCGGAGGCGCGCCGGGGCCGGCCGCTCCCCCGGACGGGGCGGCGGCGGCGCTCACCGTCGTGGTGTCGGCGTTGCCGCCCAGCGCGCAGCCGGCGACGGTCGCGACGCCCAGCCCGCCGGCGAGGCCCAGCAGGCCGCGCCGGCCCAGGGATCGGCCCAGGGATCGGCCCCGGCTTCGTTCGACGATCCGCGGCAGGTCGTGGGAGAGCCCCAGGTCGTGGTCCTCGATCTCGTGCTCGTCGTGAGAGGTCATGCCCACAGACGACACCCCGAGCCTGTGCGGTCCCTGTCAGGGACCGAGGGCTCAGTTGTAGAACGCGTCGATCAGCTCTTTGTGGTTGCCCTCGACCACGTTGCGCTTGACCTTCATCGAGGGGGTGAGCTCGCCGGACTCGATGGTCAGGTCGTGGTCGAGCAGCTCCCACTTCTTGATGGTCTCCCAGCGGTTGAGCCGCGCGTTGAGCTCGTCGACGTACCCGCCGACCATCTCCTTGACCTTGTCCGAGCGGACGATGTCGGTGTACGACGAGCCCGCCATGCCGTTCTCGGCGGCCCACCCGTCCATGGCGTCCGGGTCCAGGGTGACCAGTGCGACACAGAAGTTGCGGTCGTTGCCGAAGACCATGAACTGGCTGGCGTAGGGACAGACGGCCTTGAACTTCGACTCGATCGCCGAGGGCGCGATGTACTTGCCGCCCGACGTCTTGAACAGGTCCTTGATCCGGCCGGTGATCGTGAGGAACCCGTCGGCGTCGAGGGAGCCCTTGTCACCGGTCCGGAGCCAGCCGTCCTCGGTCAGCGTCCTGGCGGTCTCCTCCGGGAGGTTGTGGTAGCCGTCCATGACGTGCGGTCCCTTGATCAGGATCTCGTCGCCGTCGCCGAGCTTGACCTCGCTGCCGGGCAGCGCGGGGCCCACGGTGCCGAACTTGTAGTCGTCCGGATGGTTCACGAACCCGCCGGCCGAGCACTCCGTGAGGCCGTAGCCCTCCAGGATCACGATTCCGGCGGCGTGGAACCACTCGGCGATCTCCTGGTTGAGCGCGGCCGCGCCGGAGATGAAGAAGCGGACCCGGCCGCCGAAGCGGTCCCGGACCTTGCTGAAGACCAGCTTGTCGAAGAGTCCGTGCTGGACCTTGAGCGCCAGCGGCACGCTCTTGCCCTCGCGCACCAGCTTGTCGACCTCGAGCCCGACCTTGAACGCCTGCTTGAAGATCTTCTCCTTGAGGCCGCCCTCGGAGGCCTGCATGGTGACGATCCGGCCGTGCGCCTTCTCGAAGATGCGGGGCGCGGCACCCATGAAGGTCGGCTTCACGATGCCGAGGTTCTCGACGATCTTGTCGACCCGGCCGTCGATCGCCGTGGCGAAGCCGCAGCCGAGCTGGGCGGACAGCAGCACCTTGCCGAACGAGTGCGCCATCGGCAGCCAGAGGAACTGGAGGTCGTCCTCGTGCAGGATGTCCTGCACCTCGATCGCGGCGCCCTCGTAGACCCAGGAGCGGTGCCGGAGCCGCACGCCCTTGGGGCGTCCGGTGGTGCCGGACGTGTAGATCAGGGTGGCGAGCTGGTCGGGGGCGATGCCCTTCGCCGTCGCGGCGATGATCCCGGCGTGGTCGGCGAGGTAGGCGTCGCCGAGGACGGCCAGGTCCTCGAGTCCGATCACCCAGTTGTCGTTGCCGGCGCCGTCGGTCGTTCCGTCGAACGTCACGACCTTGGCGAGGTGCGGCAGCTCGCTCTTGTGCTCCTTGAGCTTCGCGAGCTGCTCGTCGTCCTCGGCGAACACGACCCGGCACTCCGAGTCGCTCAGGATGTACGACGTGTCCTCGCCGTTGGTGGAGGGGTAGACCGTGGTCGTCGCGGCGCCCGCGCACATGATCGCGAGGTCGGCGAGGATCCACTCGTACCGGGTGTTGGAGGCGATGCCGACCCGCTGCTCGGACTCGATGCCCAGCGACAGCAGGCCCGCGGCGAGCCGCTCGACCTGGTCACCGGTCTCCTGCCAGGTCTTCGACTCCCAGGCGTCGCCCCGGGGGTAGCGGTAGGCCTCGCGGTTCGGGGACTTCGCGACCCGGTCGAGGAACTGGACCGCCACGTTCGGGGCCAGGTGGTCGAGGAAACTGGTGTCCGTGTTGACGGCCATGACACTCCTGCGCAGGCATCGGGGGAAAAGACAGGTCACCCGGGATGACGTCTTTGGGTCAGTAACCTAGATCACGCGGTTACGTGCCGGTAGCAAAACCCCCCGTTGGGTCGAGATCGCGGTCAGCGTGCGGCATCAGGCCCGGGCGGCGAACTTGGTGCGTACGGTGTCCGACAGTGCCTCGACCGCGAGCACCTGCGGCAGCAGGTCGCGCTCGGTCGTGATCGCCCGGAAGAGCATCGACACCGTCACCCCGTGTTCGGGGCGGTGCTCGACCACGATCGGGTCCCCGGCCTGGACGACGCCCTCCTCGAGGACGCGCAGGTAGGGACCGGGGCGGCCCTCGCGGGTGAACCGCTTGACCCACTGCCCCGAGTCGTAGCCGGTCAACCCCATGAAACCGGTGAAGACCTTGCAGGGGGTGCGGACCTTGGCGACCTCGAGCAAGGCGGTGCCGACGCGCCAGCGCTCGCCCACCAGCGCTTCGTTGACGTCGATGCCCCGGCTCGTGAGGTTCTCTCCGAACTGTCCGTCGGGCACTTCGGCGCCCAGCACCTCGGCCCAGCGGTCGAGGTCCTCGCGAGCGAACACGTAGACCGCGTTGTCAGGTCCGCCGTGGTACTTCTGGTCACAGATCGTGTCGCCCACCAGCCCGTCCCGGCGCACGGTGACCGGCCCGTCGAGGCCGCGCTTGCGGATCGCGGTCCGTCCGACCCGCCCGGTCCAGTCTCCCGTTTCCGCGCGACCGACGTTGACCGAGAGCAAGGTGGCGTTCATGGCCTGATCCTCTCAGTCCTGCACGGCCTTCGCGATCGCAATACAGCGCGTGATCCATGCACGTTCCTCCGCCGTCAGCGCCCGGTCCGCACGGTCGGCGTCCTCGATCGCCCAGTGCGCGTTGGTCACCGTCCGCACCACCACCCAGTCCCGCGCCCGCTCCTCGTCCAGGCCGGCCCCGTCGACCAGGGTGTGGAAGCGACGGCGGACCGCGCCCCGGACGTCGCCGGAGGCCACGACCCGCTCCCAGCAGTTCCACAGCATCGGAGCCGGCTCGTAGTGCTGGTCCCCGGACATCGGCTTCGGGTCGATGACGAGCCACGGCTCGCGGTCCGCCGCCAGGACGTTGTGGTGGTGCAGGTCGCCGTGGACCAGGACACCCGTGCTCGCCGGGTCGACCACCAGCTCGCGGGCCAGGTGGACGGCCTGCTCGACCAGCCGCCGCGGGACGGGTGCGTCGCGCGGCAGGTCGGCGAGCGGTGCGACCCAGCGCTCGACGTACGACGTCACGGTGCGCAGCTGCGGGGGCGCTGGGCGCCTGATCCGGGCGTAGAGCCCGGCCACGACCTCGCAGGCCTCGAGCTCGCCGGCGGTGGCGAGGTCGCGGTGGTGCAGGCGCTCGAGGAGCAGCGCCCGGCGGCCCGGATCGGCCCGGAGCAGGCGGACGGCACCCCGGCCGCCCCAGTGCTGGAGGGCCAGGGCCTCGTGGTCGGACTCCTGGTCCTCGTCGAAGCCCAGCTTGAGCGCGGCCGGGCCCTCGGCGGAGGTGACCGGCAGGACGAGCGAGCAGAAGCCGTGGCGCGCCTCACCGTCGATCGTCAGCTCCCACTCGTCGAGCAGGGCGGCGGCCAGGGCCGGCAGCCGGTCGAGCCAGGCCCCCCAGGCCGGGCCCAGGGCGCGCTGCTCCGCGAGGGCGGGTGGGACCAGGATGCGGGACACCGCCCCATCGTGCCGGACGGCCGGTGAGGCATGGCGCACATCGCTCGCACGCCCGTGACCATCGGTGCTTCCCCGCGTTGACCAGGGTGATGGTCCGAAATGACTACTCCCGCTCGTACGGGGCATAGTCTCTTCGGGCCAGTACGACCCCGCGGTGCACATGTCGGGGGCCGCCGACCGATCGGCGGTTCATCGCAGGGGTCCTGGCGGCGTGACACACCCGGGGGGACCGTGTGCGGAAAGACCTGATCGACGTACTGCCGTGGCTGAAGAGCATCCGGCCCCTGCTCACGCTCGTCGACCCGTTCGCGATCGTGGTCGCCGGGCTCGCGCTCCACCAGCACGTCACCGTGCTGTCCGTGGTCGGGGCGGCCCTCGCCGGCACCATCGTGTGCCGCGGCGCCGACCTGCACCGCTCGCGGCTGGTGCTCTCCGTGCTCGAGGACATGCCCAAGCTGCTGCTGGCCACCGTGGTCGCGGCGCTCACCCTCGTCGGCATCAGCCCCCTGCACGGGCTGGACGGGCGCCCGTCCTGGGCGCTGATGGCCGGTTTCTGCGGCGCGGCCTTCGTGCTGCTCGTGCTGCTCCGGTGCGGGGTCTACGCCGGCGCGCACTCGTTGCGGCGCAGCGGTCGCAGCTCGCACCCGGTGATCATCGTCGGTGCGGGCGAGGTGGGCCGCCGGCTGGCCGAGGCCTTCCTGACCAAGCGCGAGTACGGCCTGGTGCCGGTGGGCATCATCGACTGCTCCCCCGACGTCGCCGCCCGCGACCTCCCGCTCCCCCTGCTCGGTGGCGTCGCCGACCTCGGTCGCGCGATGGTCGACCTCGGCGTCGACGACGTCGTGTTCGCCTTCCCGGGTCCGCCGGACGACCAGACCATCGCGACCGTTCGCCAGTGTGTGCAGATGGACCACCAGGTCTTCGTGGTGCCTCGCTTCTTCGAGATGATGGGGATGGACCACCACCGCCGCGTCGAGGTCGTGCGCGACGTAGCCGTGATGCGCCTGCGCCGCTCGGGCCTGCGCCCGCACACGCTCTTCCTCAAGCGCCTGGTCGACGTCGTGCTGACCACGGCCGCGCTGGTCGTCCTCTCACCGGTGCTGCTCGCCTGCGCCGTGGCGGTCCGGATCGAGACCGGGCCCGGCGTCATCTTCCGCCAGACGCGGGTCGGCATCGGTGGCCGCAACTTCACACTCTTCAAGTTCCGCTCGCTCAAGCCCGCGACGGCACTGGAGAGCGCGACGGAGTGGAACATCGACCTGGACGACCGTCTCGGCCCGGTCGGCCGCTTCCTGCGTCGCACCAGCCTCGACGAGCTCCCGCAGCTGGTGAACGTGCTGCGCGGCGACATGAGCCTGGTCGGCCCGCGCCCGGAGCGCCCGTTCTTCGTCCGCGAGTTCTCGCAGAACCGGCACCGGTACGACGACCGGCACCGGGTGCAGACCGGGCTCACCGGGTGGGCCCAGGTCAACGACCTGCGTGGCGACACCTCGATCGACGACCGGGTGCGCTTCGACAACTACTACATCGAGAACTGGTCGCTGTGGGGCGACGTCAAGATCATGTTCCGCACGGTCGCCGCGCTCGGTCGCCCGCAACCGGCCGCGCGGGCGTTGGCGCTGGCCGGCGCACCGGCACCGGCGGCGCTGAGTGCCGCCACCCCTCCCCGGGCGCGACGCGGATCGGCGCGCACCCCGGCGCCCATGGTCCCGGCGAGCCTCCGCGTCGTGCACGTGTCGATGCCGACCTCCGAGGGCGTCGCCGAGGTCGTCATGGCCTACGTGCGCGACCAGCTGGCCCGCGGCTGGCACGTCACGGTCGTCTGCCCGTCCCACGGCCGCCTCGGCTACGCCGCCCGCGAGGCCGGTGCCCGCGTGGTCTGGTGGCAGGCGAAGCGCAACCCCGGCCCGGGCACGCTCCGCGAGACCGTCAAGCTGCGCCGGATCCTCGCCGAGGCGAAGCCCGACCTCGTCCACCTGCACAGCGCCAAGGCCGGGCTCGCCGGCCGCCTGGTGCTGCGTGGGCGGATCCCCACCATCTTCCAGCCGCACGCCTGGTCCTTCCACGCCGCCACCGGCCTGCTGCGCGTCGCCTCGAGCTGGTGGGAGCGGCTGGCCGCTCGCTGGACCACGGAGCTGGTCTGCGTGAGTGACGGCGAGCTGGAGGCCGGCCAGCAGGCGGGGATCCGGGCGGCCTGCGCCACCGTCATCCCCAACGGCGTCTCGGTGGGCGAGGTCCGCGTCGTCGGCCGCAGCGAGCGCGCCGCGGCGCGGCGGACGCTGGGCCTGCCCGAGCTGCCCACCGTCGTCTGTGTGGGGAGGCTGGCCCCGCAGAAGGGCCAGCAGGACCTGCTGGACGCCTGGCCCCGCGTGCGTGCCCGCGTCCCCGGCGCCCACCTCGTCCTGGTCGGTGACGGACCGGACCGGGAGCTGCTCGAGGCCCGCGTCGGTCCCGACTCCGGGATCACGCTGGTGGGGGCCCGGACCGACGTGCCCACCTGGCTGACGGCCGCCAACGTCGTCGCAGTCCCCTCCCGGTGGGAGGGCATGGCCCTCGCTCCGCTGGAGGCCATGGCCAGCTCGCGGAGCCTCGTGGCGAGCGACGTGGTCGGCATCGAGGGCAGCCTCCCGCCGAGTGCGGGCGCCCTGGTGGCCCCTGGCGAGACCGACGATCTCGCGGACGCCCTGGCCGCCCGGCTCGCGGACCCCGAGCTCGCGGACGCCGAGGGCCGGCGCGGCCGTGCCCATGTCGAGTCGAACTTCGGCACGGCGGGCTCCGTGGGCTCGATGGCCACGGTGAGCCTGCGACTCGCGGGCACCCGCACCCGCTCGCTCACGACCTCGAGCTGAGGCCCGCCGGACCGGTCAGGCGGGCGGTCAGGCGGGGACCCGCTCGGCCCGGCGGCCGACGAGCACGGTGCCCAGCAGCCGGACGCCGACGGCACGGATCCTCTCGACGTGACCCCGGAGCTCGGCCGGGGAGACACCGCCCTCGGGGACGGCGAGCAGGAGCGAGCCACCGACCGCCATCACGCGCGCGTCGTCACAGACGTCGAGGGGCGGGGCCAGGATCACGACGACATCGAAGCGCGTAGCGGCCTCGGCCATGGCGGCCGCGAACCGGGTCTCGATGAGCGTCTCGGTCGGGGCACCACCCCAGTTGCCGGACGGGAGCACGGTCAGCAGCTCCACGGGACCGGGGCTCAGCGCGGCGTCGAAGTCGCCACCGGTGAGCAGCTCGTAGAGGCCCGGGGTGTCCGGCTCGGCGGCGATCGGCCGGCCGTGGCGCTCGCCGATGCGGCCGTCGACCAGCAGGACCCGTCGACCGACGTTGGCCAGCGAGATCGCCAGGTTGGCGCCGAGCCAGACGTTGACGTCGCCACTGGTCACACCGGTCACCACGACCTGGGTGACCGGCTGGGAGCTCGCCTCGGCCTCGAGGGCGATCCGCAGGTGCCGGAAGACGTCGGCGGCGGACGTGCCCGGGTAGAGCGCCGGCAGGGTCGTGGGGTCCTTCGGCGGGGAGACGTGCGCAAGGACGGGTGCGTCCGCGGCCTCCTCCATCGCGGCGGCGTCGTCGACGGTGTTGCTGCGGCGGTCACGCCACAGGGCACCGCAGACGGCGAGCACGAGGGCGAGCAGGCTCCCGACACCGATGCCGAGCAGCAGGTTGGGGCTCGCGTAGGTCACCGGAGGCTGGGCCGGGTTGCTCGTGGTGAAGAGGAAGGCGCCGTTGCTCGGGTCGTGGAGCGGCAGCACGTCGGCGACGGTGTTCGCGATCTCGGCAGCCATCCGCGGGTCCGAGTCGCTCACGGAGAGCTCGACGAGGATGGTGCCGTCGACCCAGCTCCCGGAGATCTCCTGACGGAGCTCGTCCAGGGAGCGCGGCTGGCTCAGCTTCGCCTGGACGTCCTGGAGGACGGCACGGGAGTTGGCGAGCTCGCCGAGGGTGCCGCGGAGGGCGTTGAGGTCCTCACTGCTCGTCTGGACGTCGGGTGCGGTCGCTGCCGAGACGGTGGCGGTCGCCTGGTACGACTTCGGGGCCGCCATCAGCCCGAAGCCCACGGCGGTGCCCGTCACGACCAGGATCAGCAGCACCAGGAGCTTCTGTCGCCAGAGCGCTCCGCCGACGTCCCTCAGTTCCATGTCTCTCCCCACGTGCGCCTGCGACGCACGGCCAGCCGACCCAGAGATCTTCCGGGCCGCTCCCCCCCGAGCAAGGCCTGCCCCCGATGGCCGACGATCCGTCGGTGCCGCGGGGCAGATACAAGGTTCAACGGACAGTTGTGGAACACGTTACGTTCCCGTCCTCAAGATCAGGTGTCGATAGAGATTTTCATAGGCGGAACACAGGATGGACGACGAGAACCGTCGTGCCACCAGCTCCTTCGCCACGGTGGCCATGGCCCTCCCCCGGCCGGCGTCGCCCACCAGCGCCAGCAGGCCCGCAGCCAGCGCGTCGGCCGAGCCCGGGGCGACCAGCTCGAGGGCGTCATCTCCGAGCGACACCAGCCCGCCGACCGCCGAGGCCACCACCGGCACCCCGGCCGACATCGCCTCGAGCACGGTCATCGGCAGGCCCTCCCGGTCCGAGGCCAGCACCAGGACGTCGCTGGCCGCCAGCAGCCGCGGGACGTCCCGGCGCACCCCCAGCAGACGCACCCGACCCTCGAGCCCGGCCGCGGCCACCTGCCGCTCGATGTCGGCCCGCCGCGGGCCGTCACCGGCCACCAGGAGCACGGCGTGGGCCGGCAACCGCTGCCAGGCCTCGACGAGCAGGTCGTGGCGCTTGGGGGCGATCAACCTGGCCAGGCACAGCACGACGGGCTGGTCCGGGCCCAGCCCCAGCTCGCGCCGCGCCCGCGCGCCGTCGAAGGCCGGCACCGGTCGGCAGGCGTTCTCGACGACCCGGAGCCGGGCGGGCTCGAGACCCGCCGCGGTCAGCCGCTCCCCCACGTCCGCGGACACCGCGACGACGAGGTCCGCACACCGGTTCAGCACCGGTGCCGCGCGAACGTAGTCCTCGTCCGAGAGTCCGTGCACGGTGCTGAGGAGCGGCGGCCGGCGCCGGGGCCACCGGGTCCCGACGTGGGCGGCCAGGGGCGCCCGGACGTTGTGGGCGTGCACGACGTCGACCGGGCGGCGGCGTACGTCGTTGCGCAGCCGGAGCGCCGACCGGGCGAGTCCCGCGGGGCCCGGTGCGCGCAGCGGCACCTCGAGCGAGCGGACGCCCTGGCCCGGCAGCTCGTCGGCACGGAACCCACCGCTGCTCGCCACGGTGACCTGGTGGCCCCGCGTGACGAGGTGCCGCGCCAGGTCGGCCACGACAGTCTCGGCGCCACCCGCCCCCATCTCGGCGATCACCGTCAGCGCCCGCACGAGCGCGCCTTCTCGTAGGTCGACAGCAGGCCGTCGAGACAGTGGTCCAGCGTGTAGCCGGCCAGGATCCGCTCCCGGGCCGAGCGGCCCATCCGGTCCCGGGCGCCGGCGTCCTCGCCGAGCCGGCGCAGGCCGGCGGTGAACGAGGAGACGTCGTCCACGCCGCACAGGACGCCGTCGGTGCCGTCCCGGACGACCTCCGGGATGCCACCGACGGCGGTCGACACCACCGGCAGCCCGCAGGACATGGCCTGGAGCATCGCGAGCGGGCAGTTCTCGGCCGCCGAGGTCAGGGTGAAGACGTGTGCCCGGGCGAAGACGGGTGCGGGGTCGGCGAGCCGGCCGAGCATCGAGACCCGGCCCCGGAGCGCGGCGCCGTCGACCCGGCGCTCGACCCGGTCCCTGAGCGGCCCGTCGCCGGCGACGAGGAGCCGCAGGTCCGGGAGCTCCTCGGCGGCGTCGAGGAGCACGTCGAGGCGCTTCACCTCGGCCAGCACGCCGAGCCACAGGGCCGTGACCGGGCCGGCAGGCACGGGTGCCGGACGGAAGCGCAGCGGGTCGACGCCGTTCGGCACGACGTCGACCCGGTCCGGTCGGAGGCCGACGTGGTCGATCGCGAAGCGGGCGACGGCGGCGCTCGGCACCACCACCCGGGCCCGGCCCCAGCGGGTCACGGCACGCTCGCCGGTCAGGTAGTACCACCGGTCCCGGCGGCGCCGGGGAGCCGCGCGCGTGTTGCCCGGCACGAGGTCGGAGAGCCCGTCGGCGACGCCGTGCAGCGTGTACACGACGGCGGCACCACCGAGGTTGCGACCGAGCGACCGGCCCAGCCAGCCTGCCCGCCGGTCCTGCAGGTGGACCACGTCGGGGCGCAGGGCGACCAGTCGGCGGGCCACGCCGACACCGCCGCGCAGGTCGGTCTTGGTCGCCATCCCCAGGTCGTGCCAGGTGACCCCGGCCGCCCGGGCGCGTGCGGTCCCGGCCGACGCCGGGCCGACGAGGTGACTGTCCAGGCCACGCGCGGCGAGCCCGACGGCCACGTCCACGGCGTGGTCGACCGGGCCGCCGACCTCCTGGGTGAGCAGCTGCACGACGCGCATCAGTCCCCCGCCTTCGTCCGGTCGAGGGAGAACGCGGCGCCGAAGGCACACAGCAGCCACAGCGGGAGGTAGTACTGCTCGGTGACGAACGCCGCGGCGACCGCGGCGCCCACCAGACCGGCACAGACGGCGGCCGCGACCGGGTCGGCATCGCGCCGCCAACGCGACCAGGCCCCGGTGTACGCCGTGGCCAGCAGCGCGAGGAAGGAGAGCAGGCCCAGGACACCCAGCTCGCTGGACACCTCGAGGTAGGTGTTGTGGGCGACGTCGAGCGGATGGTTGATGTCGTCCGGGAGGTTGTCCATGTAGTCGCGGTGGTAGAGCGAGAAGGCCCCGGGACCCAGCCCGAGGACCGGGTTCTCGATCGTCATCCGGCCGGCCGCCGACCACAGGTCGAGTCGCTCGGAGACGTTCTGCCCGGCGACGTACTCCTTCTGGTGCAGGCTGGTGTCGACCAGGTCCGGGAACGCGTTGGCGGTGACGACCAGCGCGACCCCGAGCACGGCGCCGACGGCGAGGGCGGCGCGCAGCCGGACCATCCGGGTGACGAGGGCGAAGAGGGTCATCGCGGCGACGCCGACCAGGGCCCCACGGGAGAGGGTGCCGACGATGCCGAGCAGCACGGTGGCGGCCGCGAGGTCGTAGGGCCACGCCTGCCGCCCCGAACGCCGCAGGCCGAGGGCCAGCGGCACGGCCGGGAGCAGGAAGAACGCGAAGTCGTTCGGGTCGCCGATCGGGCCGCCCACCCGTCGGTCCTGACCGAGGAAGTAGCTCGCGATGCCGCAGACCGCAGCGAGCGTGCAGGCAGCGACGTAGACCCGGGCCAGCCGGGAGGGCGCCAGGCCGGCGCGCAGGCAGTCGGCCAGCACGAAGAGGACCGCGATGAAGCCCGCGTAGCGCAGCAGCACCGCCAGGCCGGTCATGCCGTTGTTGTGCACGACGGTCGCCATCAGCAGCACGACGACGAACGAGAGACCGGCCAGGAACGTGCCGCCGCGGACCCGTTCGTGCAGGCGGCCCCGGCAGCGACGGATCAGCCAGGCACCGACCAGGATCACGCCCAGGCCCTTGACCAGACGGGGATCCAGGACCACGAGGTAGTCCTCGAAGACCGCCGTGCCGACGACCAGGAGACCAGCCCACTCCACGTGCAGCAGCAGTGCTGTGACGACGGCGCCGCCCAGCACCAGGACGGCGAACACGCTCGGGAGGTAGCCCGAGAGGAAGCCGAAGGCGAGGGCGAGCAGGACCGGCACCACCACCGTCGACCAGGCGCGCCCGATCACCACGAGATCACCATGACGGACCCTTGCGGCTGCGCCACGAGTCGAGCGGGCGGAGCAGCGTGTAGCCGCCGTCGAGGATCAGCCGGAGGTCGCACGGGTCGGTCGGGACGAACGCTCGCCGCAGCGACAGGTGCGGGGTCCGGGCCGTGTTGAGGCCGCGGTCCACGGTGATCCCGATGCGGTAGCCCGCCTCACCGGCGATCGTCCGCACCTCGCGGGTCCACCCACCGGTCGGATAGGCGAGCGACGTCACCGGGCGGCCGAGCAGGTCCTCCAGGGCGCTCCGCGAGTCGGTCAGCTCACGTCGCACCGCGGCGCCGTCGAGGCGCGGGAGCCAGGGGTGGGTCACGGTGTGCGAGCCGATGTCGAGCCCGTCCCGTGCCGCGTCGAGCAGCGCGTCGGGCCGGGCCAGGCGCAGGCGGTCGTGCTCGGGCTCGTGCCGGTCCCACGCGAAGCGGAGGTCACCGGTCAGGAAGCCCGTGACGACGAAGAGGGTGGTCGGCATGTCCCGCTCCCGCAGCAGCGGCCACGCCGTCTCGACGACGCTGGCGTAGCCGTCGTCGAACGTGAGCGCCACCGCCCGGGGCGGCAGCGTCCCGGCCTCCAGCCCGGCGACGGCATCGTCGAGCGGCAGCACGACCGCCCCCCAGCGCTCGAGCTCGTCGAGGTGGCGGCGGAAGTCGTCCACGCCGGTGCTGAGCCCGTTGCTGGCGCCGTCGACCCGGTGCCAGCCCACGATCGTCAGCCCGTTCCTGCGGCGCATCCCGCGCCCGACCCGGACGAACGGCAGCGTGCTCTGGCCGAGGGCGCGCACCACGGGCCTCACGGTGACCTCCTCACGAGGCTGACGGCCTCCCGGAGACGGACCCGGTCCAGGATCCAGACCGGGGCGGCGAAGGCCAGGACACCCGCGGTCGCGATGAGCAGCAGGCCGGTGAGCGAGGGGTCGGTCTGGTCGATCAGCCCACGCACCACCAGCACGACGAGGGTCATCACGGCCGCGCCCACCGCGGCCGGGCGCAGGGACCGCGCCAGGCTCCGCAGCGAGAAGCCCTCGATGTGCAGGCGGGCCGCGGTGAGGGCGATCAGCGACACGGCGGTCGCGGCGCCGACCTGGCCCATGGCCACGGCGGTGATCCCGTGCCGCGCGACGACGAGGAGGGTGCCGAGCAGGAGCAGCAGGTGCGAGAGGCGCAGCACCATCGCGACGCCCGGGCGGCCCGCCGCGTTGAGCGCCGTCTGGACGAGCTGGCCGACGCTCAGCAGGACGGCGTAGAGCGCCAGCCAGGCGACGACGGGGACGCCCGGCGCCCACTTGTCGCCCAGGAGCGTGAGGTGGTCGGAGAGGAGCGCGAGGCCGACGCACAGCGGCGCCACCAGGGTCAGGGTCGCCGTCATCATCACGACGGTCGCCCGGCCCAGCTCCCGGCCGCGCACGCGGCACAGGTAGGGGAAGGCGGCGCCGGCGGTGACGACCACGATCATCAGGTAGGGCATGAACGCGAGCCGGAAGCCGAGGGAGTACTGCCCCAGCGCGACCGCGCCGAGCACCCGGGCGACGATGAGGTAGTCGACGTTGAGCTGGATGATCTCGAGCAGCTGCGCGCCGGCGTACGGGCCGCCGTACGACAGCAGCCCGCGGGCGTCCTCGGAGTTCCAGCCGGGTCGCACCGGGGGGTGCACCATCCACGACAGCAGCATGGTCAGCGTGGCCTGCACGATCTGGCCCACGACCAGCGCCATCACGCCGCTGCCCTGGGTGACCAGCACGATCGCCACGACCGCGCCGGTCACCGACGAGACGGTGTCCGGGATGATCCGGCGCAGGAACCTCAGCTCGCGGCGGAGCAGCTCGTTGGTCACGGCGGCGACGGCGGTGAAGGGCAGGACGACGGTGAGCCCGCGGATCACGGCCGCTCCCCCGTCCTCGGCGCGGAGGCTGGCCGCCAGCCAGGGGGCGGCGAACCAGAGCGTCGCCGAGAGGGCCGCGCCCATGCCGACGCCGATCGTGACCGCCGTCCGGGCGGCCCGACGTACGTCGCCGCGCCAGAAGACGAGGGCGCTGGCGGTGCCGAGACTGCTGATCTGCACGGAGATGTTCGCGACCAGGGTGCCGAGGGCGACCAGGCCGAGCGCCGAGGGCGCCAGGATCGCGGCGAGGGTGAGCAGGACGACGGTCTGGGACGTCTTGACGACCACCCCGTTGGAGGCCAGCCAGAGGGCGCCGCGGGCCGTGCGGCCGGCCGCCGCGTTCGGCTCGCCCGGCACCACGGCCTCCGGGTCGACTGGGGCGTCGACGGCGGCGCCGGGGTCGAGGGCGGACGCCACCGCCGACAGGTGCCGGTCGAGGGCCTCCTGCCCGAGGTCGTGCAGGGAGCGGTTGCGCAGGTAGAGGACGACCGCGGCCAGGGCGAGCGCCAGCCGGGTCGGCCGGTCCCACTCGTTCCACCGTCGGCCCGCGACCACGGCGTCCGCGACCGGCGCGGTCTCGTCGACCAGGCGCAGGATCTCCTCCGAGGCCACCCGGTCCGCGTCCCCGGTCAGGCGGAGCGCGGGCTGCAGCAGCCGGTCCAGGCCCAGCGGGGCGTCGTCGGAGGCGTTGTCCCAGTCGATGACGGTCGTCGTGTCACCGTCGAGCAGCACGTTTCCGGGCCACAGGTCCCCGTGGCACCAGGCGGTCGGCAGGCCGGCCTCGAGCGGTTCGAGGACCCGCGCCCACGTGTCCCGGACGTCGGGGGGCACGACGTGGGCGGTGCCGGCCCAGCGCTCCGCCCAGCCGGCGCCCGTCGCTCCGGTGACCCGCTCCGAGAGCACGTCGACCAGCCGGTCGGCGACCGCCCACTGCCGCTCGGTGCGCGGCCACGGCCAGGTCAGGGGCCGTCGACGGCGAGGCGTCCACTCGGTCGCCACCCAGGGGTGCTCCCGGGTGCGTCCGCCGGCCAGGACCACGGGCAGGAACGGCTCGGTCCCGGGCACGTCCGCGAGCACGCGCGCGGTCACGTCGGTCTCCCGGTCGGGGTCGGTCAGCGAGAGACGCACCGCGACGTCACCGTCGGGCTGGCGCACGCGGAGCACCGTGTGTCCGGCGGTCACGAGACCGACGAGCTCACCGGCGTGCCCGGTCTGCGCGGCCAGCTCGTCGAGGAGCTCGTCGGCGAGGCTGGGCCTGTCGGGCCCGGTGACCGAGAGCCGGGGCGCCGCGTCGCCGCCGCGGCCGATCGAGAGCCCCAGCCGGCGTCGGAGCCACGGCACCGGTCCGCCGGGCATGCTGACCGGCCAGGACCGCTGCCAGACGAGCTCGGGGCGTTCCGCGCTGGGGTAGACCAGGTGCGGGCCGTCGTCGCCGAGCACCGCCAGCACCCCGTCGGCGTGCAGCAGTGCGGCTGTCCGGGAGGCGTCGTACCTGCGGCCGTCGACGACGAGGAGGCCGACGGAGGCAGGCGCGAGCGGGGCCCGCGTCCCGTCCCAGCGGACCACGCGCGTGGGGTCCGGCCAGTCGCCGGCCGCTGGGCCCTCGGTGAGGGCGACGGCCCCGGGCAGCGCCGCCTGGAGGTGGGGCGAGAGCTCGTCGCCCAGGGCCAGCACCACCGGCCCCCGCGGTGCCGCGGGCAGCAGCACCGCGAAGGCGGCGAGCCGGTCCCCCACGGTCCAGTGCGGGCGCGCACCGGGATCCGTACGGGCGCGCTCGGACGTCAGCTCAGGCATGGCGCGCATCAGGACTTGTCGCAGGTGGGGTTCTGCCGTGCGGGGTCGTGCTGCACCTGGTGCAGGACGACGGACTCCACCTTCGTGCCCTCCGGCACGGGGTGGAAGAGCTGCATCCGGATCTCCCGGTCACCCTCGGTGAAGCAGTCCCACCGCCCGGACACGACGGCGACGAAGTCGCCGTTCGCGTCGGTCAGGAACGCCTGGGCGTTGACCTGTGCCGCGGACCCACCGCGCGTCGTCACGTCAGCGACCACCACCGCGCCGAGCGAGTTGGGCTCGATCGCCTTCGCCTCGGCCGTGAACTTCGGTCCGGGGTCGGTGGACGCCGGTGCCCAGGCGACGTCGCGGTAGACGACGTCGACCGCGCTGATCGCGGCCGACGACGAGCCCGCGTCGAAGTAGAACCCGAACTGCTGGCCGGGCGGCAGGTCGACGACGGGGCAACAGCTCCCGTCCTTCGTCGAGGCCGACGAGGCGACGAGGACGTCCTGCGAGTCGCGGGCGGTGATCGTGGCGTTCGCGTAGCGCAGCGTCCGGTCGGAGGTGTTGGTGACGACCACGGAGAGCATCCCGTCGACGACCCCCCATTGCTGGGTGACGAGGATCGGGCCGGCCTCGGCCGCCGCCGGGTCGACGCTGGTCACCTGGGCGTCCTGCATCTGGGCGGAGATCGCGGAGCAGCCGGTCATGACGAGCAGCCCGAGGATCCCGGCGGCAACGCCGACCCTGCGGGCTACCCGTTCGCGGCGGGCAGTCCAGCTCACGGTTGTGACGCGCGGAAGAGCCAGCCCAGTGGACGCGCGCCCTCGTCGTCCCCGACGCCCGGCGTCGCGCCGACGGCCGGCGACGCCGCACTGGCGACGACGGGTGACGACTGGCTGGTGACGACCGGCTCGATCGCCGCGGCGGGTGCGAGCTCGGTGACGGGCTCGCTCGCGACCTCGGGCGCCTCGGCCGCCACGGGAGCCTCGGCTCTCGGGGGCTTCTCGTGGCCCTCCTCGGAGAAGTCGGGTGCCTCGCCGGGGGTGATGGCGCGCAGCTGCTCCAGCGAACCGATCACGTCCGTGACGACCGACATCGCGCCCTCGAGCGCCGGGCCCAGCCCGTGCACGCCCATCTCGACACGGCGCAGGAGCTGGTCGGACTCGGCCCGCAGGGCCTGCATCTCGGCGCGGCTCTCGGCCGCGACCTCCTCGCGCATCCGGGCGCGCTCCTGCTCGGCGTTGCGCTCCAGGTCGTCGGCCTCGGCGCGGGCCTTGAGGGTCACCTCGGCGGCCTCGGCGCGGGCCCGGGCGAGGATGCCGTCGGCCCGCTCCTGGGCCTCGACCTCGGCGCGGGCGGCCGCCTGCCGGCTCTCGGTCACCAGCTGCTCGGCGATAGACTCCGCCTCGGCGACCATCGTGTCGGCGTCGGCGGCGGCGGTACGACGCAGCTGGCTCGCCTCGGCGAGCAGTGCTTCGGCGTCGCGGCGGGCGCCCAGGTTGGCGCGCATGGCCTGCGCGCGCTCACTGGCGCTGCCCTGCTCTGCCACGGGCTTGGAATCTGCGGACGATTCCTTGGTCATGCTGAGGTCCCCCCTCGTGGTGGTGTGCTGGCAAACGCCCCGTACCCCGAGATGGGAAGTCGATTTCAAACGTACGTGAGTATTGGTGCCCGCTCAGGCGCGGACCAAACCCCTTCGGCTGATCTAGGCTCGTCTCCGTGCGGGGGACGAGAGGCAGATCACTTCAGGTGACCCCCGTCCTGGCCGACCACGCGGCCGCCTGGGACGCCCTCGTGGAGGCCAGCTCGCTCCCGTCGCCGTTCCTGCGGAGCTGGTGGCTTCACTCCGTGAGCGCCGCGCCGGGCACCGCCCACCTGCTCGTGATGAGCGACGGGGAGCTGGTCGGTGGACTGGCACTCGCCCGCGACCGCCTCCTGGGCATCAGCCGCTACCGGTTCGCGGGGCAGGGCGTGCTCTGCCCCGACCACCTCGACGCCCTGGCGCTGCCGGGTCACGAGGACGAGGTCGCCGGAGCGCTCCGCGGCTGGTTCGAGGCCCCGGGGCAGCGCATCGTGGACCTGAGCGGTCTCCGGGAGGGCTCGCTGGTCGCGCGGGCGCTCGCTCGCACGCCCGAACGCCTCGACGTCGCGCCCTTCCAGGCGTTGCCCGGCGACGGCACCGACTTCCTCGCGGGGCGTTCGTCGAACTTCCGGCGCAGCGTCCGCAAGGCCGAGCGTCGACTGGACGAGGCCGGGGTCACGCACCGACGGGTCGAGCCGGCGACGCTGCCCGCGGCGCTGGACGCCTTCCGCCGGCTCCAGGGCGACCGGGACGGGCGGGGTCCGCTCCTCGACGAGCTGCCCGTCCTCGCGCGCGCCCTCGCCAGCGGTCTGGCGCGTGACGAGGCACGGGTCGACGTGCTCGAGACCCCCGCCGAGGTGGTCGCCGTGTCGCTGGCGTTCGTCGTCGCGGGCCGGCTGAGCCTCTACCAGGTCGCCCGCTCGCTGGACCACGCGCACCGCAGCGCCGCCACGGTGCTGCTCAACCGGGTGATCACCGAGGCGCTGGCGGACGGGTGCCACGAGGTCGACATGCTACGCGGGGACGAGGGCTACAAGACGTCCTTCGCCGACGCGCGGCGCGAGCTGTTCCGCCTGCGAGCCGGTCACGGGGTGCTGGCTCGCGGCCTGGTGGCCGGTCGGGCCCTGGGCGTCAGTGCGATCCGACGGGTTCGCCGGACTGCAGGCCGAGCCGGCGCTTGGCGCCGCCGTAGACCTTCATGAACGCGACCTTGGCGCGGTCGCGACGCGGTGCGACGCCGTAGGCCGGCGGGTCGATCCCGAGCTTCTGCACCCGGGTGTTGAACGCCTGGACGAGCGACTCGTGCTCGTTGTCGTCGTTGAAGAACGTGACCGTCAGCGACAGCGACGTGTTGTCGTAGTTCGTGATCCAGTGCGGGGTGTACGGCGGGATGTAGCAGCCGTCCCCGGGGCCGATCTCGTACTCGGCCGTGACCTCCGGCAGCGTGTCGAAGCGGCCGAAGTCACCGGACCAGTAGCCCTTGACGTGCCGCTCGCGCTGCTCGGTGTCGGCGAACTTGCCGAACCCCAGCATCCGGGTGCCCTCGAGCTGCATGCAGAAGCTGTGCTCGATGTCGAAGTGCGCCGCGGTGACGGCCTTGGGCGAGCTGGCGAACACGAAGCCCATCCGGCGCCGGAGGCCGGACTCCGAAAGCCCGGACGTCGCGGCCAGCCCGTCCAGGATCTCGTCGACGAGCCGCTGGTAGCGGTCGACCTGGTGGATGTGGAGCAGCGTGAACCACGAGCTGGTCGCGGCGATCTGCCGGATCTGCTCGGCGATGTCCTCGACGGGTACCGCCACCCCGGCAGCCGAGCCGGCGGCCAGCGGCTTCACGCCGACCTCGGCGGAGATGGACTCCGCCGGCAGCTCGGTGCCGAGCTGGGCGATGGCGTCCAGCGTGAGCAGCGGGTGGCCGACCAGGCCGTGCCGGAAGCGCGTGGGCGTGCGGCTGGCGAGCCGTTGCTGGAAGGTGTGGTCCACCTGCGGACCCACCGTCTGACGTGGTGTGGTGCTCATCGATCCCCCGACGTGTTGTTGGAGCCCCCCAGGACCTCGTTGCGTGCTGCAACTGGCGAGCAAGCCGAGACCCCGCCACGCGGAGCGTACCCGGGTGGGCGCACTCCTACGCCCGTTGAACGAGGCACGGGCCGCGAGGTGACGTCGCCCGGCGGGTGACCCTGGTTACTTCTTGGCGGTCTTCTCGCCGGGACCGGAGGTCGACAGCGCGGCGATGAAGGCCTCCTGGGGCACCTCGACGCGACCCACCATCTTCATCCGCTTCTTGCCCTCCTTCTGCTTCTCGAGGAGCTTGCGCTTGCGGGTGATGTCACCGCCGTAGCACTTGGCGAGCACGTCCTTGCGGATGGCGCGGATAGTCTCGCGCGCGATCACCCGGGCCCCGATCGCGGCCTGGATCGGCACCTCGAACTGCTGGCGCGGGATGAGGTCCTTGAGCTTGCCGGCGAGCATCACGCCGTACGAGTAGGCCGCGTCCCTGTGGACGATCGCGGAGAAGGCGTCGACCGGCTCGCCGTGCAGCAGGATGTCGACCTTCACGAGGTCGGCGGCCTGGTCGCCCTGGCGTTCGTAGTCGAGGGAGGCGTAGCCCTTGGTGCGCGACTTCAGCTGGTCGAAGAAGTCGAAGACGATCTCGCCCATCGGCAGCATGTAGCGCATCTCGACGCGGTCCTCGGAGAGGTAGTCCATGCCCTGGAGGTTGCCGCGCTTGTTCTGGCACAGCTCCATGATCGTGCCGATGTAGTCCGACGGGGACAGGATCGTGGCGCGGACCATGGGCTCGCGGACCTCGGCGATCTTGGCCTCGGGGTACTCGCTCGGGTTGGTCACCTCGATGACCGTGCCGTCGTCCAGGGTGACTTCGTAGACCACGTTGGGTGCGGTGGAGATCAGGTCGAGGTTGAACTCGCGCTCGAGCCGCTCGCGCACGATCTCCATGTGCAGCAGGCCGAGGAAGCCGCACCGGAAGCCGAAGCCCAACGCGCCGGACGTCTCGGGCTCGTAGGCCAGCGCCGCGTCGTTGAGCTGCAGGCGCTCGAGGGCGTCTCGGAGGTTCGGGTAGTCGTCCCCGTCGATCGGGTAGAGCCCGGAGTAGACCATCGGGTTCGGGTGCTTGTAGCCGCCGAGCGGCTCGGTCGCGCCGTGGTGCTGGCTGGTGACCGTGTCACCGACTCGGGACTGGCGGACGTCCTTCACCCCGGTGATCAGGTAGCCGACCTCGCCGACCCCCAGGTCGCCCGCCTTGACGGGCTCGGGGCTGATCACGCCCACCTCGAGCATCTCGTGCACGACGCCGTTGGACATCATCTTGATCCGGTCGCGGTGGCTGAGCTTGCCGTCGACGACGCGGACGTACGTCACCACGCCGCGGTAGGTGTCGTAGACCGAGTCGAAGATCAGCGCGCGCGGCGGGGCGTCGGGGTTGCCCACGGGCGCCGCCGTCTGCTTGACGATCTCGTTGAGCAGGGCCTCGACACCGGCGCCGGTCTTGGCCGAGGTCATCAGCACGTCGGCCGGGTCGCAGCCGATGATGCCGGCGAGCTCCGCGGCGTACTTCTCGGGCTGGGCGGAGGGCAGGTCGATCTTGTTGAGCACCGGGACTATGTGCAGGTCGGCGGCCAGCGCCAGGTAGAGGTTGGCGAGCGTCTGCGCCTCGATGCCCTGCGCGGCGTCGACCAGGAGTACGGCGGTCTCGCACGCCTCGAGCGAGCGGGACACCTCGTAGGTGAAGTCGACGTGACCGGGGGTGTCGATCATGTTGAGCACGTAGGTGCCGGGCTCAGCGCCCTCGGCGTTGCCGACGGGGACGGTCCAGGGCATCCGCACGGCCTGGCTCTTGATCGTGATGCCGCGCTCGCGCTCGATGTCCATCCGGTCGAGGTACTGCGCCCGCGCCGCCCGGGCATCGACGACGCCGGTGAGCTGCAGCATCCGGTCCGCGAGCGTCGACTTGCCGTGGTCGATGTGCGCGATGATGCAGAAGTTCCTGATGATCGCGGGATCGGTCTGGCCCGGAAGGGGCGCCGTCGATGAGGTGGCCACGAACTGCTCTCGTCAAGGGTACGGATGAACGTCGTCAGTCTCCCACGGCGCGAGGCCCGGGCAGGACTCGCCGCCACAGCCGCGCTGCGGGCGAGGCGAGCAGGAGGAGGAGCAACGGCCAGTAGCTGAGGCCCGGCAGCGCCAGGGCCAGCGCGAGGGCGACGGCGAACCCGGCCACGGTGAACCACGCAGGAGCCGGGTCCGCCGCCTCGTCGACGTCGCGCAGGGAGCGGTGTCGGCCCACCACCTCCGCGATCATCGCCACGCAGAGCGAGCTCAGGCCCATGGTGCCGATGTAGAAGACCTTGGTGACGGGCTGGCTGCCCTCCTCCGCGACGAGGGCGGTGGGGAAGGGCAGGAGCACGACCGTGAGCGTCCACAGCATGAGGAGCCGCGAGACAGCCGGGCTCTGGGTGACCACGCTGCCCATCACCCGGTGCTGGGAGAACCACAGGCTGGAGATGACCACGAAGCTCAGCAGGAAGCCCCCGAGCTCGGCCTCGTGGTGGCGCAGCAGGTCGGCGACGGAGCTGTTCGTCCGCAGCTCGGGCACCAGGTCGACCAGCGGCAGCACGAGCAGGGTGATCGCGATGGCGACGATGGCGTCGACGAAGGCGATCAGCCGGTCGAGGTCTCGCTTCCGGCCCAGCTCCGTGTCAGCACCCCTGCAGGCTAGTGCCGCTCACTCGGGGCTCTCGGCGAACTCCTTGGTCTTGGCGATCGCGAAGCCCCAGCCCTGCTCGAGAGTCGGCTTGGGCGGCACGGCGATCTCGTCGGGGTCGGTGAGCACGTCGACCAGCACGGGGCCCTCGTGCGCCAGCGCGTCCCGGACGGCCGCCTCCACGTCGTGGGGGTCCTCGACGCGGATCCCCCGCATCCCGATCGCCTCGGCGACCCTGGCGAAGTCGGGGTTGTGCAGCACGGTGCCGAACTCCGGCAGGCCGACCTGCTCCATCTCGAGCTTGACCATGCCGAGCCGCCCGTTGTCGAAGACCACGAGCTTGACGGGCAGGTCGTGGGACACGGCCGTGATCAGATCGCCCAGCAGCATCGACAGGCCGCCGTCGCCGCAGAAGGCGACGACCTGGCGACCACGGTCCAGGCCCTGCGCGCCGAGCGCCTGGGGCATCGCGTTGGCCATCGAGCCGAGGTTGAACGAGCCGATCAGCTGCCGGCCGCCCGTCATCCGGACGAACCGCGCCAGCCAGGTGGTCGCCATCCCGGTGTCGGTGGTGAAGACGGCGTCGGGGGCGGCGTAGCGGTTGACCATCTCCGCCAGCAGCTCGGGGCGGACCCGCGAGTCGGGGTTGTCGATCTTGCGGCGCAGCAGGCCCTTCGGCTTGCGGTCGTAGTCCGCGTCGACGTAGCGCTGCTGGTGCTCGCGCCATGCGTCGTACGACGAGCGCGCCTCGTCGAGCAGCTCCCGGTCCGGCTTGGCCTCGACCAGCGGGAGGAGTGCCTGGAGCGCGAGCCTCGAGTCGCCGACGACCGGGTGGTCGACGGGCGTGCGCCGACCGATGTGAGTGCCGTTCGAGTCCACCTGGACGACGGTCTTCCCGGCCGGGTAGAACGCCTTGTAGGGGAAGTCGGTGCCGACCATGAGCAGCAGGTCGCAGCCCTCGAAGGCGACCGCACTGGCGCGGTTGCCGAGCAGCCCGGACTGCCCGACCTCGTAGGGGTTGTCGTCGTCGAAGCCCTCCTTGCCCTTGAGCGTGACGACCATCGGCGCGGACAGCTTCCCGGCCAGCTGGAGCACCTCGGCGCGCGCGCCGCTCGCGCCCTGGCCGACGAGCAGCGTGACCCGGCCGGCCGCGTTGACGGCGGCGGCCGCCTCGGCGACCGACGCGGCCGTGGGGGCGGTGGGGGGCAGGTCGGTGACGAAGCGCGGGACCGGGGTGTGCTTGGGCAGGTCGAGGCCGCCGACATCGCCGGGGAGGGTGAGGACGGCGACGCCGCGCCCCTGGAGCGCCGCGTTGCCGGCCTGCTCGATCAGGCCCGGCAGCTGGTCCGGGCTGCTGACGGTGGCGCAGAAGACGGCGACGTCGGCGAAGAGCTTGTCGTTGTCGACCTCCTGGAAGAAGTCGGTGCCGATCTCCTCTCGCGGCACCTGGCCGCAGATCGCGAGCACCGGGGCGTGCGACTTCTTGGCGTCGTACAGCCCGTTGAGCAGGTGGACGGCCCCCGGCCCGACGGTGCCCATGCAGACCCCGAGCCGGTCGGTCAGCTGCGCCTGCGCGCTCGCGGCGAACGCGCCGGCCTCCTCGTGCCGCACCCCGATCCAGTCGATCCGGTCTTCACGGCGGATCGCGTCGGTCACCGGGTTCAGCGCGTCGCCGACGACCCCCCAGACCTGGGTGACGCCATGGTCGGCAAGGGCTTCGACGAGCAGCTCCGCAACGGTGGTCATGTCCTGCTCTCCGGTTCGGTTCGGCGCGTCCTAGGGCTGGAAGCGGTCCGGGTCGGCTCGTACCCAGTCCTGCTCCCACGATGCGGGCGGCCCGGCCAGCAGCCGGCCCGGCTCCAGGTGCTCGAACAGGTCGGCGTACGACGCGATCGTGCCGTGGTCGATCCGGCGCCGGAGCATGTGCGGGCGGAGCTGGTCGAAGGAGGTCAGTCCCATCGAGGCGATCACCTGCATCGCCTGGAAGACCACCTCGTGCTGGTAGCTCGTGACCCGCGCCGCCTTGTCCGGCACGACGAGGGCGCGCATCCGCTTGGGGTCCTGGGTGGCAACGCCCACCGGACAGGTGTTCGTGTGACACGTCTGGGCCTGGATGCAGCCGACCGCCATCATCATCGCCCGGGCCGCGTTGGTGTAGTCGGCACCCTGGATGACCCGCTTGACGATGTCGATGCCGCTGCTGACCTTGCCGCTCGCACCGATCCGGACCTGGTCGCGCAGGCCCACGCCGACGAGCGCGTTGTGGACGGTCATCAGTCCCTCGGTCAGCGGCATGCCCACGTGGTCCTCGTACTCGAGCGGTGCCGCGCCGGTGCCGCCCTCGGCCCCGTCGATGATGATGAAGTCCGGGGTGACCTGCTCCTCGACCATGGCCTTGCAGATCGCCAGGAAGTCCGTGCGCGAACCGAGGCAGAGCTTGAAGCCGGCGGGCTTGCCACCCGCCAGCTCGCGGAAGCGGCCGATGAACAGCACGAGCTCGCGCGGTGTCGAGAAGACCTGGTGGTACGACGGCGACAGGCACTTCACGCCCTGGGGGATGTCGCGGGTCGCCGCGATCTCCCTGGTCACCTTCGCGCCCGGCAGCACACCCCCGATGCCGGGCTTGGCGCCCTGGCTGAGCTTGAGGCTGACCATCTTCACCTGGTCGTCGGCGGCCTTGTCGGCGAACTCGTGCTCGGCGAAGCCGCCGTCGCCGGTCCGGGCACCGAAGTAGCCCGAGCCCAGCTCCCAGACCAGGTCGCCGCCGTTGCGGTGGTAGGGGCTGATCGCGCCCTCACCCGTGTCGTGCGCGAAGCCGCCGGCGGCCGCACCGCGGTTCAGCGCCTCGATCGCGTTCGCGGACAGCGACCCGAAGCTCATCGCGGAGACGTTGAGCAAGGCCATGTCGTAGGGCTTCGTGCAGGCCCGGCCACCGATCCGGACCCGCGGCACGTCGGGCATCACGTCGACCGGCCTGGTGGAGTGCAGGAGGTACTCGTAGCCCACGGCGTACAGGTCGCGCTCGGTGCCGAACGGCTGCTCCTCCTTGCTGCCCTTCGCACGCTCGTAGATCGCCGTCCGGGTGTTGCGGTCGAAGGGCCGGCCGTCGAAGTTGCGCTCGATGAAGTACTGCTGGAGCTCGGGCCGGATCTCCTCCATCAGGAACCGCATGTGCCCGAGCACGGGGTAGTTCCGCAGGATCGAGTGCTTGCGCTGCAGCACGTCGTGGATCCCGACGGCCAGCAGCAGCACGATCACCGCGAGCAGCACCCACCACCCCGGCCCGCCGAT